>JAKFWE010000245.1 GCA_021732895.1 Allobosea sp.
CCGGAAATGCCGCAGCGCGCCGCCGAAGGCTCTCTGCAGATTGTCTTGCGTGAAGGTGGTCTCGGTCGGCCCCGCCGCCATCACGGTCTTGTTGATGATCACGACCTGATCGCAGAAATCCGGGATCGAGCCGAGATTATGCGTCGAGACCAGCATCAGCCGGCCTTCCGCCCGCAAATCGCGCATCAGGCCGACAATCGCGTCCTCGGTCTTGACATCGACGCCGGTGAAGGGCTCGTCGAGCAGGATGACCTGCCCGCCCTGCGCCAGCGCGCGCGCCAGGAAGACGCGCTTGCGCTGCCCGCCCGAGAGTTCGCCGATCTGGCGGCGGCGGAACTCGAGCAGGTTGACGCGGCCCAGAGCGTCGTCGACGGCGTCGCGATCCGCTTTTGCCGGAATGCGCAGAAAATTCATGTGGCCGTAGCGGCCCATCATCACCACGTCGTCGACCAGCACGGGGAAGGTCCAGTCGACCTCCTCCGCCTGCGGCACATAGGCGACGAGCCCGCGCCTGAGCGCATCGCGCACCTCCATGCCGGCGATCGAAACCATGCCCTTCGCCGGCTTCAGAAAGCCCATCAGGGTCTTGAAGATGGTCGATTTGCCCGAGCCGTTGATGCCGACCAGCGCGCAGATCGTGCCCGGTCCGAGCGCGAAACTGGCTTCGTTCACCGCCGTGACGCCGTTGGCGTAGCGCACGGTGACGCCGCTGACGACGATCGAGGGCGTCGGGCCGCTGCCGCGAAGCTCGCTCGCCGAGGCGGCCTTCACTGGCCGAACCCCTTGGCGATCGTCTCCACGGTGACCTCCAGCAGCTTGAGATAGGTCGGCACCGCGCCGTTCTCCGCCGAGAGCGAATCGACATAGAGCACGCCGCCATATTTCGCGCCGGTCTCGCGCGCCACCTGCCGCGCCGATCTGTCCGAGATGGTGCTCTCGCTGAACACGGCCGGAATCTTGCTCTTGCGGACGAGGTCGATCAGGCGGCGCACCTGCTGCGGCGTGCCCTGCTCGTCGGCGTTGATCGGCCAGAGATAGGCCTCGCGCCAGCCATAGTCTCGGGTGAGGTAGCTGAAGGCGCCCTCGCTCGTGACGAGCCAGCGCCGGTCTTCGGGAACCTTGGCGAGCCTGGCGCGCAAAGGCGCGTCCAGCGCCTTGAGTTTCTCGCTGTAATCGGCGGCGTTCCTGGCGTAGACGGCCGCATTGGCGGGGTCGGCGTCGGCCAGCGCCTTGCGGATGTTCTCGACATAGACCAGCGCGCTCGCCGTCGACATCCAGGCGTGCGGGTTCGGCCGGCCCTCATAGGGTCCCTCCTTGATGCCGATGGGCGCGATGCCGTCGGTCACCACCGCGCTCCGCACATCCTTGACGTTGTCGAAGAAGCGCTCGAACCAGCGCTCCAGGTTCATCCCGTTCCAGAGAACGAGATCGGCCGACTGCGCCTTGACCACGTCGAGCGGCGTCGGCTGGTAGTCGTGGATCTCGGCGCCCGGCCTGGTGATCGATTCGACGATCGCGGCCGTGCCGGCGACGTTCTGCGCCATGTCCTGGATGATGGTGAAAGTGGTCACCACACGCAGCGGCTTGCCGGGAGCGGGCTGGGCCGGCGCCTCCGACGCAAGCGCCGCCATGGCGAGGGCGGCGGTCAGCCCGCTGATGATGCGACGCGAAAACATGCCTTCTCCCGACGATCCGGTTCCGATGCCACAATGCTATTGCAAAACATTTGCATCTGTCAATGCAGTTGCAAACGATTTGCGATAAGGTTTTTGCAAACGCGTCTCAGGATTGCTATTGCGGGACGCATGACGCGGGGAATCGAACAGCGCGTGGCCGGCTTCGAGGGCCAGCTCAGGGGCGCCGGACTGCGCATGACGCAGCAGCGCCGCCTGATCTTGCGGGTGCTGGCCGAGGCGCACGACCACCCCGACGCCAAGGGCATCTTCAGCCGCGCCTTCGCGCATGACCCGACGCTGTCGCTCTCCACCGTCTACCGCACGATGAAGCTGCTTGAGACCAAAGGCGCGATCGAGCGCCACGCCTTCGAGGACGGCGTCTCGCGCTACGAGCACGCCGATCAGGAGCATCACGACCACCTGATCGATATCGAGACCGGGCAGGTGGTCGAGTTCTCCTCGCCGGAGATCGAGGCGCTGCAGGCCAAGATCGCAGCGGAGCTCGGCTACGAGATCGTCCGTCACAGGCTCGAACTCTACGCCCGCAAGCTCCCGGCCGGCGGCCGCAGAGGCCGCAAACGGCCGGTCTGAGGCAGCGCAGGTTCGCCCTGCGCGCATACGGCGGGCGACGGAGAATCGATCCGCGAATGCGCCGTGGCCGCGCCATGACCCTGATCCGACAGCGCCGCGACGATCTGGTGAGGACGGGCGGCTCCCGATGGCGCGGCAATGTGACTGGCTGCCTGGAAAGGCGGCCGAGCCGCGACCTCCGCCGCGCAGCTTAGAATTCGTTTAAACTATTGTTCTTGAAGGATAATTCGGAATGCCTTATGCGCCGGTCAAGGCGGTCGCGCGCCGGCGCGTCCTGCGCGCCGGCCTGCCGACCCAGCCAGCGCGGCCCCGGGACGGATCGCGCCGACCAGACGGGACGACGCGATGGCGCGCATTCTCAAAGTCTTGATGCTGGCGGCCTGCCTCGCCGGTCTCGGCTGCGCCGCCATGGCGCAGGCCCCGCCATCGCCGACGCCCGGCGGCGCCTCGCCCGCCCCCGCCCTGCCGGCGTCGCCGGCCGCGCAGGGCGTCGTCGCGCCGGCGACAGCCGCTCCGCCGCATGACCTCTCGCCCTGGGGGATGTTCCTCGCCGCCGACATCGTCGTGAAGGCGGTGATGGTCGGGCTTGCCTTCGCTTCGCTCGTCACCTGGACGATCTGGCTCGCCAAGGCGCTGGAACTGGCGGCGGCGAGGGCGCGCGCCGGCCGCGCCGCACGCCAGCTCGCGGAAGCGGCCTCGCTCGATCAGGCCGCCCTCGCCATCGCCGGCAGGCGCGGCAGGGCGCGCGGTCCCGTCGCCGAGCTTCTCGGCGCGGCGCTCTCCGAACGCGAGCGCTCGCGCGATCTCGGCGAGGACGGCGTCAAGGAGCGCGTCGCCATCGCGCTGTCGCGAATCGAGGCCCGCGCCGGCCGCGCGATGGCCAGAGGCGCCGGCCTGCTGGCGACGATCGGCGCCACGGCCCCGTTCGTCGGGCTGTTCGGCACGGTCTGGGGCATCATGAACGCGTTCATCGGCATCTCGCAGTCCAGGACGACCAACCTCGCCGTGGTCGCGCCGGGCATCGCCGAAGCGCTTCTGGCGACGGCGATCGGTCTCGTCGCGGCGATCCCCGCCGTGATCATCTACAATGTCTTCGCCCGCTCGATCGCCGGCTATCGCGCCGTGCTCTCGGACGCATCGGGAGAGGTGTTGCGCCATCTCTCGCGCGACCTCGAGCGGGCGCGCCGCGCGGGCGCGCCGGCCGACCTGCCGCGCGCCCCGGCGGAGTAGCGCCATGGCCGTCTCGCTCAAGGAACCGCAGGATGGCGATCTGGCCGAGGTCAGCGACATCAACGTCACGCCCTTCATCGACGTCGTCCTGGTGCTGCTGATCATCTTCATGGTCGCGGCCCCGCTCTCGACGGTGGACGTCGCGGTCGATCTGCCGGTCTCGAAGGCCCAGCCGCAGCCACGGCCCGACACGCCGGTCTTCCTCACCGTCAAGGGCGACCTGACGCTGGCGCTCGGCAATGACCCGCTCGCCCGCGACGAGGTGCAGGCGACGCTCGACCGGCGCACGAGGGCCGATCGCGACCAGCGCATCTTCCTGCGCGCCGACGGTGCGGTGGCCTATCGAGAGGTCATGGAGGTGATGAACCTGCTGCGCGACGCCGGCTACCTCAGGATCGCGCTGGTCGGGCTGGAGGATACCGGCCAGGGCGCCGCCGATCCTCCGGCGCAGGCGCCCGTTCCATGACTGTCGCCGCCTTGATGGACCCGCCGAAGCCCCGGCGCTGGCTCGTCGCCCTGCGCTGGAGCGCGGCGGCGCTCGCGGTCGCCGCCGCCCATGGCGGCTTCGCCTGGCTCGTCCTGAACTGGCGGCCGGTCGATGCGGAAGCCGCCGCCGGCGCGCCGGAACCCGCCGTGCTGATCGAGCTCGCCGCCGTCTCCATCGCGCAAGAGGCTCCGCCGGAGGACGCGCCGCCGGCGCCGCGGCCGACCGCGACCGAGACGGAGCCGCAGGAGCCGGATCAGGAACCGCCGCCGCCCGCGCCCGTGTCCGAGGCAGCGGCCGCGCTCGCGCCGCCGCCGGGAGCGGAGCAGACCCCGGTGCAACTCCCCGAACCAGAGATCAGGCTACCGGAGTTGCCATCAATCCCCGATGCGCTCGCCCTACTCGCCCCGCCGCCGCCGGAACCGCCGCCAGTGCGGCCCAGGGATTTGGGCGAGCCGGTCGAGGCCGAACCCGTCGAGCGCAAGCGGCCGCCCGAACCGCGCGTGGTGGAACGAAAGCCCGCAGAACGCAGCCCTGTCGAGCGCGAGAGGCCGCGCGCGCGGCGCGCCGTCGCCCCGCCTGCGGCCCCGCGGCAGGCCTCGGCGCCGAACCCGGTCTCGCAGGGCGCGGCGGCCCGGCCGAGCGTGTCCACAGCCTCGTGGCGCGGCTCGCTGATCGCCCATCTCAACCGCTACAAGCGCTTCCCGGGCGGGGCGAATCCGGGAACCGTCCAGGTCGCCTTCGCGATCGACCGGGCGGGCCGGGTGCTGTCGGCAAGGCTCGCCGGCTCGTCGGGGAACGCCGCTCTCGACGAGGAGGCCGTCGCCATGATCCGCCGCGCCAGCCCCGTGCCCGCGCCGCCGGCCGGCGTGGGTGGCGGCGGCGCGATCGCGCTGTCAGTGCCGGTGCGGTTCGCGCGCTGAGCGTCACCCCGCCCGCTTGTTCTGCCGGTTGGCGATCAGATCGTCGACCACGGCCGGATCGGCCAGGGTCGAGGTGTCGCCGAGCGCCGAAAACTCGTCCTCGGCGATCTTGCGCAGGATGCGGCGCATGATCTTGCCAGAACGCGTCTTGGGCAGGCCGGGCGAGAACTGGATCAGGTCCGGCGAGGCGATCGGGCCGATCTCCTTGCGCACATGCGCGACCAGCTCCTTGCGCAGCGCCTCGGAGGATTTCTCGCCCGTCATCAGCGTGACATAGGCATAGATGCCCTGGCCCTTGATGTCGTGCGGATAGCCGACGACGGCGGCCTCCGAGACCTTGGGATGCGCCACCAGCGCGCTCTCGACCTCGGCCGTGCCCATGCGGTGGCCCGAGACGTTGATCACGTCATCGACCCGGCCGGTGATCCAGTAGTAGCCGTCGGCGTCGCGCCGGCAGCCGTCCCCGGTGAAATACTTGTTCGGATAGGTCGCGAAATAGGTTTCCTCGAAGCGCTTGTGGTCGCCATAGACCGTGCGCATCTGGCCGGGCCAGCTTTCGGCGATGACGAGATTGCCCTCGCAGGCGCCGAGCAGCACCTTGCCCTCGGCGTCGACGATCTCGGGCTTGACGCCGAAGAAGGGGCGCGTCGCCGAGCCGGGCTTCAGCTTCGTCGCGCCCGGCAGCGGCGTGATCAGGATGCCGCCGGTCTCCGTCTGCCACCAGGTGTC
>JAKFWE010000306.1 GCA_021732895.1 Allobosea sp.
CGAGATCGGAGAAGCGGGCCGTCACCACCGGCGTGGCGAGCGCCGTGCGCAGCGCGTCGGCGAGCTTCTCGATCTGCTCCGGCGGCGTGCCCTTCGGCGCGTAGAGGCCGTGCCAGACCGAGATCTCGACGCCCGCGAGCCCCGCTTCCGCCAGGGTCGGCACGCCGGGCAGCGTTTCCAGCCGCGCCGCCGTCGTCAGGCCGAAGGCCTTGACGGCCTTGCCGTTGATCTGGCCGGTGGTGTTGGTGGTCTGGTCGCAAAGTAGATCGACCCGCTTGCCGACCACGTCGTTCAGGGCTGCGGCGGTGCCGGTGTAGGGCACCGAGACGATGGGCTGCTGCAGCGCGCTCATCACCAACAGGGAGCAGAGTTGCGACGAGGCGCCGACGCCGGCATGCGCGATCGACACCTTGCCCGGATTGGCGCGGACGAAGGCTGCGAGCCCGGCGGCGGAGTCGACGGGGATGTCGGGCCGCCCGACCAGCGTCATCGGCACATCGACGACGAGCCCGATCGGGGCGAAGTCATCGACCGGCTGATAGGGCAGGCGGCGGTAGAGCGTGGCCGAGGAGGCATGGCCGATATTGCTGAGCAGGATGGTGTGCCCGTCGGGCGCGGCGCGGGCGACGCGGGCGGCGCCGGTGGTGCCGCCGGCCCCGCCGACATTTTCGACCACAACCTGCTGGCCGAGCTTGCGGCTCATTTCCATCGCGATCAGGCGGCCGACGAGATCGGTCGGTCCACCGGCGGCGAAAGGCACGACCAGAACGATCGGCCGGGAGGCGGCGCCCTGCGCCGCCGCCTCCCGCTGCCATCCGGCGACAGGCGCGGCGGCCAACGCCGCGAGTGCGAAAAGCCTGATTGCGACGGATGATCTGGGCATGCGTCTTCCTCCCGCTATGCGTCCAACACTAGTCGGGATTGTGTCGCTTGCGGGACGGCGCGGCCGCTGTCGTCCGTCAAATCTGCGTGAACGCGGGGCGCCGGCCGGTTACCGGATGAACTGGTCGGCGAAACCGGCGCCGAGACCGTTCGCGGCGTAGTGCGCGCGGCACTTGTCGAGGCGCGTGAAGACGTCGTCGTAGCCGAGGCATTTGCCGTCGGGATCGACATAGATCATCGCGCCGTTGACCTGGAACATGGTGATCATCTCCTCGACATCGGGATCGACCACCAGCGTGTGCGTCTCGCCCGGGGCCTCGTAGACATAGGAGCCCTGCGTCGCGACCCAGTCATGCTCGAGATAGCGCCAGGTTCCCTTCAGCACGTAGCCGTGCACGGGCTGGGGATGGCGGTGGCGCGAGAGCACGCCGGCGCGGCGCACCCTGAGCAGGTTCATCCAGTAGCCGCGCGTGACGCTGAGGCAAAGCGGCCGGAACCAGACATTGTCGTCGACCGGCACCCAGACGCGCTCGTCCAGCGGGATCACGTCGTGGACGATCAGCTCCGGCGGCGAATCCTTCGGCTGGGGATGGCGATAGGGCGTCCAGCGCTCGGCGTCGCTCGCGGCGACCGGGATGGGGCTGACCTTGTTCATGGCGGCGTCTCCCTCGGGGCTGTTCAACGTTCGATTTCGACCTTACCCGTCTTTGCGAGCGCAGCGAAGCAAACCAGCAACCGGCGCAAGACACCGGGTTGCTTCGCTGCGCTCGCCATGACGGGCGGGTATGCCGCGACGCTTCCGATCCTGATTCAAGACCTTTCGAAATCGATTCCGCAAGCCGCGCCAAGTCACTGGCGAGACTCGCGATCTCACACCGCCAGGTAGCCGCCGTCGACGGGCAGGATCGCGCCGGTGACGAAGGCCGCCGCATCCGAAAGCAGGAAGGCGATGGCCCCGCCGACATCGCCCGGCTGGCCCCAGCGGCCCATCGGCGTGCGCGCCAGGATCGGGGCCGAACGGGCGCCGTCCTCGACGAGCGGCCGGGTGAGTTCGGTCTCGATCCAGCCCGGCGCGACGGCGTTGACGCGGATGCCGTCCGGCGCCCAGGCGGCTGCGAGCGATTTGGTCAACTGGCCGATCGCCCCCTTGGAGGCCGCATAGCCGGGCGCGAAGGCCGAGCCGTGAAAGGTCAGCATCGAGGCGAGGTTGACGATCGCGCCGCCGCTCTGGCCGTGCGTCTTCGCGGCCAGCTTGTCCTTTGCCGCCAGGCACATGCGCATCGTGCCGTGGAGATTGACCTCGACGGTCAGGCGGAAGGCGTCGATCTCGAACTCCCTGCCGTTGCGCTGGATCATGCCGGCGCAATTGACCAGCGCGTCGATCCGGGGGCACGCCGTCACGACAGCCGCCACCTCGGCGTCCTTCGTCACGTCGAGGCGGAGGTGGCGGATCGCGGGATGAGCCGGCGCGGCCGCCACCTCGTCGTCCGTCAGGCCGGTGGCGAGCACCTGGTAGCCCGCCCGAGCGAGGGCCAGCGCGGCGCCGGCGCCGATGCCGCGCGCGCCGCCGGTGACGAGGGCTAATCTGGAAAGTCCGTCACTCATGCGACGAACCTACGGCGCTGCGCCCTGTTGTAAAGCTTGGCGCCGACGCAGCACCCGATCTTGCGCGCGATGCGGATCTTGCCCAAAAGCCGCGCTTCCCCCGGCGCGCCGAACCCGCTAGGACACGGCCCAGCACGCCTGCGGCGTTCCCGCCGCAGGCGGCGCCGTTCCAGTCTGGCCAGAGCAGGGGTCGTTTCACATGAGCAAGATCAAGGTCGCCAATCCGGTCGTCGACATGGACGGCGACGAGATGACCCGGATCATCTGGCAGAAGATCAAGGACACGCTGATCTTCCCCTATCTCGATCTCGAGCTCGACTATTACGACCTTTCCGTCGAGAACCGCGACGCCACCGGCGACCAGGTCACGATCGACGCCGCCCACGCCACGAAGAAGCATGGCGTCGCGGTGAAATGCGCCACCATCACGCCGGACGAAGGGCGCGTGAAGGAGTTCAATCTGAAGGCGATGTGGAAGTCGCCCAACGGCACGATCCGCAACATCCTCGGCGGCGTCATCTTCCGCGAGCCGATCATCTGCAAGAACGTCCCCCGTCTCGTGCCCGGCTGGACGCAGCCGATCGTGATCGGCCGCCACGCCTATGGCGACCAGTATCGCGCCACCGACTTCACCTTCCCCGGCAAGGGCACGCTCTCGATCAAGTTCGTCGGCGAGGACGGCAAGGTGATCGAGAAGGAGGTCTTCAAGGCGCCAGAGGCCGGCGTCGCCATGGCGATGTACAATCTCGACGAGTCGATCCGCGATTTCGCCCGCGCCTCGCTGAACTACGGCCTGCTGCGCAAATACCCGGTCTATCTCTCGACCAAGAACACGATCCTCAAGGTCTATGACGGGCGCTTCAAGGACATCTTCGAGGAGATCTACCAGAGCGAGTTCAAGGCCCGCTTCGACGCGCTCGGCATCACCTACGAGCACCGGCTGATCGACGACATGGTCGCATCGGCGATGAAATGGTCGGGCGGCTATGTCTGGGCCTGCAAGAACTACGATGGCGACGTGCAGTCGGACACGGTGGCGCAGGGCTTCGGCTCGCTCGGCCTGATGACCTCGGTGCTGATGACGCCGGACGGCAAGACCGTCGAGGCCGAGGCCGCCCACGGCACGGTGACGCGCCATTACCGCGAGCATCAGAAGGGCAAGGAGACCTCGACCAACTCGATCGCCTCGATCTTCGCCTGGACGCGGGGCCTTTCCCACCGGGCCAAACTCGACGGCAACGCCGAACTGGCGAAGTTCGCGAGCCTGCTGGAGAAGGTCACGGTCGACACCGTCGAGGCCGGCGACATGACCAAGGATCTGGCGCTGCTGGTCGGGGCCGAGCAGAAATGGCTCTCGACCACCGGCTTCCTCGAGAAGGTCAGCGACAACATGCGCAAGGCCATGGCCGCCTGAGAGCGGGGCGCCCGACGCCTGTGCGGCGTCATTCGATGTGCAGCGGCCTCCGCGCCAGCACCGTCGGCCCGCTCACCGGCGCGTCCATGACGTAGCGCAGTTCATAGGCGCCGGGCTCGCGCGGCGCCTCCAGCGTCGCCTCGGCGTTCTCGGCAGGGTGGAAGAACGGCCCCGGGGCCTCGGCCGGCGCGTCTTGCGCGACGATCACGACGCGGTCCCGCCAGCCATTCGGCCCGATGCCGCGCACCGGCAGGTCCGCGCCCGGGCGGGCCTGCGCCGGCGCGGCGAGCGTCGCCGAGGGTGCGCTCGTCTCCAGCGGCTGGCGCAACAGCACGACGGGGCCGCCGTCACCCGGCCGCGTCAGCCGCAATTCGTAAAGTCCGACCAGTCCCGGCGTCGGCAAGCTTGCGACTGCGCCCGACGCCTCCACCACGACGATCGCCGCCGTCGCCGGCTGGTCCGGCCGGGCGATCGCGAGGCGCGCGCCGGCGGGGACGCGGCTGAGAAAGACGCTGAGCGGCGCGCCGGCCATGATCGTGCGCGCCGCCGACAGGGCGGGGCCCGGCGCGGCCGGCGCCCGGCTGGCCTGCGACGCGGCCGGCGTCGGCGCCAGCGCGGCGACGAGGGCGGCAGCGAGCGGCAGGCGCGGGCTCACCCCTGCGCCACCTTGCGAAGCCGCTCCGCCAGCGCCGGATGCCGCGCCGTCAGCGCCCGGAAATCGATCGGATCGAGAACCAGCAACTTGCTCGGCTGCGTCGCGACGGCCGAGCGGGCGCCCAGGAAACGGCTGCCGATGCTGAGATCGTCGAGTTGCAGATGGCCGAAGAAATGGCCCTCGTCGAGCCGCTCCGCACGGTCGGGCAAGGTCAGTTCGACCTCGCCGCTGGCGATGAAGAACAGCGCCGAGCCCGGCTCCCGCTCATGCATCAGCTGGGCGCCGGGGCGGACGGTCTGCGCCCGCAGGAAGCGCATCACATGCGCGATGTCATGAGCGTCGAGCCCGCTGAAGAGCGGCACGCGCGCGATCATGCTCCAGGTGACGACGAATTCACGCCGGTGGATCTCCTGCGCGAAAGCCGTCGCCACGATGCCGACCGGCAGCGCCAGCATGATGAGGCCGAGCACGGCGGTGACGGCAGCGACCGCCTTGCCCGGCGCGGTGATCGGGAAGACGTCGCCGTAGCCGACCGTGGTCAGGGTGATGATCGCCCACCACATCGCGTCCGGGATCGTCCCGAACTTGTCGGGCTGCGCCTCGTGCTCGACCAGATGCATGGCGCTGGCCGCCATCAGCATCACGCCCATCAGGATGACGAAGCAGGCGAACAGCGCCTTGCGCTCGGCGACGAGAGCGGCGCCGAGCGAGGCCATGCCGGGCGAATAGCGGCCGAGCTTGAAGAAGCGCAGCAGGCGCAGCATCAGCAGGATCTTGAAGTCGCCGAAGCCCAGCAGCCCCAGCAGCAGCGGCAGCGTCGCCAGCAGGTCGATCAGCGCCGGCCAGGTCGCGGCGTAGGCGAGGCGGTCCCGCGACGGCGTCATGTCCCGATAGCGGCCGTGCTCGGGGGCGGTCCAGAGCCTGATCGCATACTCCAGCGCGAAAACCACGAGCGAGACGAGCTCGAAAAGCTGGAAGCCGCTCGAAAAGCGCTGTGCGAGGGCGGGAACCGATTCCAGGATGATCGCGGCGACGTTGGCGCTGATCAGCGCCACGAGGCCGCGATGGATCAGGGTC
>JAKFWE010000394.1 GCA_021732895.1 Allobosea sp.
CCCTGCTCGACGAGATGGCGCTGCTCAAGCTCGAACTCGTGGGCCTGCCGCCTGACGCCGCCTACAAGTTTCCGTCCGATCTCTCCGGCGGCATGATCAAGCGCGCGGCGCTGGCTCGCGCGCTGGCGCTCGATCCCGAGATCGTCTTTCTCGACGAGCCAACCTCCGGGCTCGATCCGATCGGGGCGGCGGCGTTCGATGACCTGATCATGACCCTGAAGCAGACTTTGGGCCTGACGGTATTCATGGTAACGCACGATCTCGACAGTCTGTATTCCGCCTGTGACCGGATCGCGGCGCTGGCGGAAAAGAAGGTTGTCGCGATCGGCCCGTTGGCCACCATGCTGGCCTCGGATCATCCCTGGCTGAAAGCCTATTTCGGCGGCGAGCGGGCCCGCGCCCGAGCGGCCGCCGGCATCTGAGGACGCAAGTTTCGAGAGCATGGAATCGCGCGCCAACTATGCACTGGTCGGTTTGTTCACGCTCGCGGTGCTCGCGGCGATGTTCGGCTTCGTCTACTGGTTCAACAGCGGCGCCGGCGGCCGAAAGCAGGACGTCCAGGTCATTTTCAGCGGCACGGTGACCGGGCTGGGCCGGGGCTCGAGCGTGCTGTTCAATGGCCTGCGCGTCGGCGAGGTCACCACGATCCAGCTCAGGCCGGGCGATCCGCGCCGGATCTATTCGGTGATCTCGGTCGACAACACGACGCCGCTGCGCGTCGACACCCGCGCCCGGATCGAGGCTCAGGGTCTCGCCGGCGTCGTCGCCGTCCAGTTGCTCGGCGGAGAGCCGGACGCGGCCGTCCTCACGCCGGCGCCGGGCCAGCAACTGCCGAGCATCACCGCCGAGCGTTCCGAGTTCCAGGATCTGCTCGAGACGGTGCGCACCATCTCCAAGCGCGCCGAGGATGTGCTCGGCAGCGTCGAGGGGCTGGTCAAGGACAACGCCGGGCCGATCAGCAACACGGTCAGGAACGTCGAGCGCTTTTCCGCCGCGCTCGGCGAGAATTCCGACGGCGTCGGCAAGCTGATGGCGAGCTTCGGCCAGATCGCGGAAACGATCACGCCGCTGACGCAGAAGCTCGGCACGCTCAGTGAGGATCTGTCGCAGCTCGTGCGGGCCGTCGATCAGCGCAAGATCACCAACACGCTCGACAATGTCGAGAAGTTCACCGCCGCGCTCGGCGGCTCCAGCGAGGACATCGCCACGACGGCGCGCGAGGCGGCGGCGCTGGGCCAGAAGCTCAATGCGGCGATCGATCCGACCCAGCTCTCCAATACGCTGAACAACGTCGATCGCTTCGTTGCGGCGCTCGGCGCCTCGAGCGCCGAGGTCACCAGCGCCGTGCGCAACGCCTCCTCGATCGCCGACCGGCTCAACCGGACGCTGGACGAGAAGCGGCTCGGCAGCACCTTCGACAATATCGAGAAGTTCGCCGCGGCGCTCGGCGGCTCGAGCGACGAGGTCGGCAAGACCGCCGCCAACGTCGCTTCGCTGACCGAGAAGCTGAACCGCGCCGCCGACCAGATCGAGGGTGTGCTGAAGAGCGCCGAAGCCTTCCTCAACTCGGCCGCCGGCGAGGAGGGCAAGGGCACCTTCGCCGAGATCGCCAGGGCGGCCCAGTCGATCCGGGTTCTGGCCGACAACCTCGACGGGCGCACGGCGGAGATCACCGCCGGCATAAGCCGCTTCACCGGGCCGGGCCTGCGCCAGTTCGAGTCGCTCGCCGCCGACGGCAAGCGCACCCTCACCGATCTGAACCGGACCCTGCGCAGCCTCGAGCGCAACCCGCAGCAGTTCATCTTCGGCGGTCGTCCCCCGCTTCCCCAATACGGCGGCTCGCGCTAGGTCTGATGACGATGCTTTTCCTGCGTTCGCTTCCGCGCGCCGCGCCGCGCCCGTCGCCCTCCCTGGCGCTGGCGGCGGCGCTCGCGCTCTCCGGCTGCGCCGGCGGCGCCGCGCCGACCACCTACGATCTCTCCGCGCCGCGCGATTTCGGCCGCCTCGGCGGCTCGCGCGCCGCCCTCGTCGTCGCCGAGCCGACAACGGTGCAGGCGCTGGATTCCGACCGTGTCATCGTCAAGGACTCGGCCGGCGCGCTGTCCTTCCTCGGCGGCGCGCAATGGGCCGACAGGGTGCCCAGGCTGGTCCAGACCAGGCTGGTGCAGACCTTCGAGAACGGCAGCAGGCTGGCCTCGGTGAGCCGCCCGGGTGAGCGCATCGTTCCCGAGCTTCAGCTCATCACCGACATCCGCAGCTTCAATATCGACGCCGCCAGCGGGGCGGCCGTCGTCGAGATCACGGCCAAGCTGGTCGGCGATCGCACCGGCCGGGTTCAGCGCGCCCGGGTCTTCCTCGCGCGTTCACCCGCCGGATCGGTCGATGGCGGAGCGGCCGCCCAGGCGCTGGACCGCGCCCTGTCGCAGGTGCTGGTCGAGATCGTGCGCTGGGCCGGCCGGGGCTGACCGCCCGGCTCGAGGCCGGGCGGACCGCGCCTGAAACAGGAGCGGCCGCCCCTGAAGGCGGCCGTTCTCGCGATGTCGCGCCGCGTTTCGCAGGCCTACTCGCTTCGCAGGCCTACTCGAAGCGCCCGCTGGCATGGGCCAGCATGGTGTAGACCTTGCCCGTCTCCGAGGTCAGGTAGGTCTTCGCCACCATCGAGTCGCGGTCGTCCTTGGCCGCCTCGCCGAGCAGGCGCTCGAACTCGTCGATATAGCGGTCGACGGTTTCCTTGAACTCCGCGTCCCGGCGGTATTTGCGCCGGATCTCGTCGAAGGTCTGCTGGCCCTGCAAGGTGTAGAGCCGGCGCGTGAAGACGTTGCGCTCGCCGCGCTTGTAGCGGTCCCACAGTTCGACGGCGGCGTTGTGGTCGATCATCCGGGCGATGTCGACCGAGAGCGAATCGAGCTTCTCGATCGAATGCGCGGTCGGCCGCGCGGCTTCGGGAGCGCGCTCTTCGCGCGAGGCCCGGTTCAGCAGGTCCGAGAGCCAGCCGGCCTTGGCGGGGGGCTGTTCGGCGGCGGTCGCGCGACGGGGCGCCTCGGGAACGGGGGAGTGCGCCGGACGCAGCGTCGGGGCCGGTCTGGCCTCGGCGCGCGCGGGCTCCGCCCTGGCGGGCTCGCGTCGGCCTTCGTCGGGTTCCGCGTCGAGCGACGGCCGCAGCAGCGGTTCGGCCTGCGGCAGCCGCGAGGGGGTCAGCGCCGTCGTGTAGGCCGGCGCCGGCATGGCGGCGGCGGCGCGTCGCGGCGGCTCGGCGGCCAGCGGCGCGGCGCTGTCGCTGGCGCGGCCCGAGCGCGTCACGATCTCGGTCAGTTCGTTGAGCGCCTTGATCTGCTCGGCCACGACACGCCGCATCGCCGAGGTCGATTCCTGCGTCTCGCGCGGCAGGTCGAGCACGCCGCGCTTCAGCTCGGCGCGCGTCGCCTCCAGCTCCTGCTGAATCTCCGCCGAGATCGCCCGCATGTCCTGCGCCGCGCCCTCGAAGCGCTGGGTCACCTTGGCGAGTTCGCCGCCGAGTTCGGTCGTCACCTGCTCATAGGCGGCGCGCAGGGCATGCGCCGTGCGCTCGCGCTCCTTGCCCGTCGCGGCGCGGATCATCTCGAACTGCTCGCTGATGGCGCCGCTGGTCGCCTCGGCCGAATCGCTGAGAACGCCGCTGATCTGGCGCGCCCGCGCCTCGGCCGAAGCCAGCGATTCCTCGATCATCGCCGCGAAGGAGCGCGTGATCGATTCGACGTCGTCGGTCCGATGGGAAATCAGCCCATGCATCTGCTCCAGCGTTTCCTTGCGCTCGGCCAGCGCCTTGCCGACGCGCGCCTCGACCTGCTCGAGCCGCGAGGCGACGGCGTGCAGCGCCGCCGTGCTGGCCTGCGTGACCTCGCCCAGCGAAGCGCCTTGTCCGTCGATCTGCCCGACCAGCGCCGTGGTCTGGCGCAGCGTGCCCTCGGAGAACGTCTTCAACTCCTCGACCTGCGCAGCGACCTGGCGGGACGCGGCGTGCGTTTCCTCCATCACCGTGGCGAGAACCGATTGCAGCTCGACGACGCGGGCCGAGAGGCCGCCTTCGATCGCGACCAGGTTCTTGTTCGCGCCGGCGACGATCTGCTGCATCAGCTTGTTGGCTTCGCCGAGGCGGCCGAGCATGCCGCCCAGTTCGCCGCGCAACCGGTCGTTGGTGTCGACCAGCGCGTCGACCGATTGGCGGGCTCCGTTGACAAGCGTGTCGCGCAGCCCGCCGGACGAGGCTTCGATCGCGCCCGTGATCTCGGCGCCGCGCTCGCGCAGCCCTTCGATCATCGCCGCGCCGCGGCTTTCGATGGCGTTCGCCACCGCCTCGCCGACCATGGCGAGTTCGCTGGTGATCGCCTCGCCCCGCTGGCCCAGCGCCGCGACCATGCCGCCGCCCTTGTCGTCGAACAGGACGCGCAGTTCCTGGGCGCGGCTCCCGAGCGCGACCGAGATCGCGTCCGACTTGCTCTGCAGGGTGTCGGCGATCTGCTGGCCGCGCGCATCGAGCGTGCCCGAGACGCTGTCGAGCCGGCCGACGACGCGCTCCTCGAAGCGCGCCACGCTCTGGTCGAGCGTATCGGCGATCTGCAGGGCGCGGCCGCCCAGCGTGGCGTTGATCGCCTCGGCCTTCTCGCTGAGCGTGAGCGTCAGCGCCTCGCTCTTCGAGGTGACGACCTCGCCGATCTCCTCGGCCTTGGCGGCGAGCGCACGCGTGACCTCGCGGCCGCCCTCGGCCAGCACGCGGGCGATATCGACCGTGCGCTCGACCAGCGCCTCGTTCAGGGCGGTGGCGCGCGAGCCGAGATTGCCGTCGATGCGCAGCAACAGCCCGTCCAGCGAGTTGGCGATCTCGGCGCTCTTGGCGCCCGAGCGCTCCTCGAACACCCTGATCTGGTTTTCCATCGCCGTCGCGGCCTCGCCGGAGCGGGCGGCCAGGATCTCGGCGGCTTCCATGGCGCGGGCGCCGATGGTCTCGGCCAGCGCCTGCCCGTCCTCGGCCAGCAGTTTCTCGACCCGGCCGAGACGCAGCGTCACCGCATCGGTGAAGCCGCGGCTGTCCTCCTCGATCTTGAGGGTGAGCGCGCCGCCCTGGCGCACCACGATCTCCTCGAAGGCGGCGAGCCGCGAGCCCAGCGCGCCCTCGATCTCGCGGCCATGCGTCTCGAACAGGCGCGAGAAAGCGCTGAGCCTGTCGGTGAGGCCGGTCTCGATCTCACGGCCCTGCGTGTCGAACAGCCGGTTGAACGCGTCGTGCCGCGTCGCCAGCGCCTCGTTCAGCGCCTGGCTTCGCGCCTCGACCGAGCGCAGCATCGACTCGGCGTTGGCCGTCAGCGCCTCGTTGACGCGGCCGCCCTGCACCGTCAGCGCCAGCACGATGTCCCGGCCGGCTCCGGCGAGCTGCGTGCGGGCCTCCTCGGCATGCACGGTGAAGGTCTCGCGCAGTCCCTGCACGGCCGCCCCGACCCGGTCCGCGACCTCGCGCCCATCTACGTTGATGGTGTCGGCGAGCATGCGCGTCGCATCCGACATGCGCCGCGCCAGCGCCTCGCTCTGCTCGCCGAGAAGGCTGTGGATCTCGCGCCCGCCGGCGACGAGATTGCCCACCATGCCGTCG
>JAKFWE010000386.1 GCA_021732895.1 Allobosea sp.
GCGCGATCCGCCGTGAATCGACGCTGCCATTTGCCATTCATAAAGCCTGTTGCGTCATGCTGCGCTTCATGTCGCGCCGCTTTTCCCTGTCGATCCGAACCCGGCTGATCCTGCTCGTGGTCAGTTCCGTCGTGCTGGCCCAGGCCGTTTTCGTGACGGCCTTCATCTGGCGCGAGGCGGATCGCTACGCGGTGCTGCGCCGCGACGCCATGCTGACGACGGCGCATGCGATCGCCGCGGCGGCCGCGCGGGCCGTCGCCGAGCGCGATGTCGGCTCCGTCTATCAGGCGATCCGCGCCATCAGCCGGATCGCCGGCGTGACGCATGCCGGCGTCGAGACGCGGGACGGCGCCCCACTCGCCGATGTCGGGGCGACCGAACAGCTCAGCGGCGACCTCGTCGTCACCGCCGCCGACACCACCTGGCCGCTGGCCGCCATCCTGCGCAGCCGCTCGATCGAGGCGACCGTGCCCGTGGTGTTCGAGGGAGTCGAGGTCGGCGCGCTGCGCCTGCTCGGGGACACGCGCGACCTGCCGGGGCTGATCAGGTCCGCCGTGCTGACCATCCTGCTGATCGGCGCCCTGGCGATGGCGGCCGCGATCGGTCTGGCGCTCAAGCTGCAGCGCGGCATCACCGCCCGCCTGCGCGCGCTGACCGGAGCGATGGCGCATGTGCGCCGGCGACACGACTATTCCGTCACCCTCGCCGCGAGCGGCCGCGACGAGATCGGCGTCCTCGTCGACGGCTTCAACGGCATGCTGGGCGACATCCGCGAGCGCGACGCGCGGCTGGAGCGACATCGCGAGCGGCTCGAGATCGAGGTCGCCGATCGCACGGCGGACTACCAGGAGGCGGCCCGCGCCGCCGAAGACGCCAACCAGGCCAAATCCGCCTTCCTCGCCACGATGAGTCATGAAATCCGGACGCCGATGAACGGCATCCTGGTCATGGCCGAGCTTCTGGCGGGAACGGACCTGCCCGAGCGGGCGCGGCGGCAGGCGCAGGTCATCGCGCGCTCGGGCAACAGTCTGCTCGCCATCATCAACGACATTCTCGACCTCTCGAAGATCGAATCCGGCAAGCTCACCGTCGAGCGCATCGCGCTCGAGCCGGAGGAGAGCGTGGACGCCGTGCTGCAACTGTTCAGCGATCGCGCCCGCTCGAAAGGCCTCGACCTGTGCGCCGCGTTCGATCTGCCAGCCGGCGCGCGCGTCGTGGCCGACCCCGTCCGCCTCGGCCAGGTGCTCGGCAACCTCGTCAACAACGCGCTGAAATTCACCGAAGCCGGCGGCGTGAGCCTGCGGGTCGCGCGGTCCGGAGCGGACCGGATGCGGTTCAGCGTCGAGGACAGCGGCATCGGCATCGCCGCCGACAAGCTCGACGCCATTTTCGAATCCTTTTCCCAGGCCGACCAGACGACGACGCGCCATTATGGCGGCACCGGGCTCGGGCTTTCGATCGCGCGCCAGCTCGTCGCCGCCATGGGCGGCGAGCTGGCGGTGACGAGCACGCCCGGCGTCGGCAGTGTGTTCCACTTCTCGTTGCCGCTCGTGACCGACGCCGCGATGGCGTCGACAGAGCGCCCGCCCGCCCTGCCGCTCAAGGCCGTCGTCGCGACGCCGCTGGCGCGATCGGCCGAGGCCATCGCGTCCGCCTTCGCCGCGTCGGGCGTCGAGACGGTCTGCGCCGAAGCCCTGCCGGAGGCGATCGGCGCGGATGTCGGGTTGCTGATCGCGTCGCCGGACGCCCTGCGCGGGTGGCGCGCGCCGGGGCGGCGCGAGGGTCTCACGATCCTCGTGCTCGCGGGCGCCGGCGAGCGCACCGACGATCTCGTCGGCGCCGTCGCCGACGACGTTCTCGCCTGGCCGGTCCAGCGCCGCGACCTCGTCCAGCTTCTCGCCCGCCTGCGCGAGGGCGGGCCTCTCCGCGCCGGCGCGCCCTCCGCCGCCGTCGCGCCGGCGCTCTCGTTCCCGGGCCTTCGCGTGCTCGTCGCCGACGACAGCGCCGTCAACCGCGAGGTCGCCGACGCCGCGCTGACGCGGCTGGGCATCCAGGCGCGTTTCGTCGAGGACGGGCTGCAGGCGGTGGCGGCGGCGACGGCGGAGCCGTTCGACCTGATCCTGATGGATGGCAGCATGCCGGGCCTCGACGGCTTCGACGCCGCCCGCGCGATCCGCGCCCACGAGGCCTCGCGCGACAGCGCGCGCACGCCGATCGTCGCGCTGACCGCCCATGTCGTCGGCGCGGGCGCCGACGCCTGGCGCGAGGCCAGCATGGACGACGTCATCCACAAGCCCTTCACGCTGGCGCAGCTCGGGGCCTGCATCGCCCGCTTCGCCGGCGCAGGCGCGCAGCCCTCGCCGACGCCGGAGCCGGAGAACGCCGGCGCCGGCGCGCTGGACAGATCGGTCCTGCGCGAGTTGCTCGACATGACTGGCGGAAACGAGGCCACCGTGCGGCGGATCGCCGAGCTGTTCCGGGTCAAATCGACGGAAACCCTGTTCGAGCTGGAGGCCGCGAGCACGGCGGGCGACATGGACGCCCTCGGCCGCTGCGCCCATGCCCTCAAATCGATGAGCCAGAACATGGGCGCGCGCGGCGTCGCCGAGGCCGCCGCCGCCATGGAGCGAAACGCCCGCGCCGATTCAGGCGAGGTCGCGAGCGGCGATCTGGACGACCTGCGCCGGCTTCTGGCCACGACGCAGCGAGAGCTCGCGGCGGAACTCAAATCCGCCTAGGGCGTGGACTCGACAGAGCGCAACCATATCCGTGCCTGTGCGAGGGCCACGGCTGCGAGGGCCACGGCTGCGAGGGCGTTGGTCGCGCGGTTGTCGAAGCGCAGGGCGATACGGCGGAACTGCTTGAGCTTTCGGACGAACCGCTCGACCAGATTGCGGCGTCGGCAGAGGTCTGGCGGGACGGTGCGTAGCTTGCCTCATTCCCGGTTGCGGCGCCGTCGGAGATCTGGCGGTCACGCCAGGCGCCGTCGATGAGGCCGTGCGCGTCTGAACCGATCCGCCGCGACGCAGCCGCCCCGGAGCCGGCCGTCCCCGCGAGCGCCTACCCGATCCGCATCGCCGCCCGCACGCCGTCGATGACGAACTGCACCGCCAGCGCCGCCAGGATCACGCCCAGCAGGCGCGTCAGCACGACATTGCCGGTGACGCCGAGCAGGCGGGCCATCGGCGTCGCCAGCAGGAAGACGACGAGGCAGGACGCGATCACCAGAGCCGCGATCGCCGCCAGCGCCGTCAGCATCGCCGGGTTTCCCTCGGCGCGTCCGGCGAGCAGCATCATCGCGGTCAGCGCGCCCGGCCCGGCCATGAGCGGGATCGCCAGCGGGAAGGCCGCGACGTTGCGGATGTGGTCCTGCGTGATCGCGGTCTCCGCGGTGGCCTGCTTGCGTTCGTTGCGGCGCTCGAACACCATCTCGAAGGCGATCCAGAACAGCAGCAGCCCGCCCGAGATGCGGAAGGCCGGCAGCGAGACGCCCAACGCCTTGAGCACGACGTCTCCGGCGATCCCGAAAAACGCCATGATGCAGAACGCGATGATGCAGGCGCGGACGGCGACCTGCCGGCGCTCGCCCGCGCTCATGCCGCGCGTCACCGACAGGAAGATCGGCGCGAGGCCCGGCGGATCGAGCGTCACCAGCAGGGTGACGAGCGCCGATGTGAGGAAATCGAGCGGCATGGCGGCGAGTTAGGCACGGCTTCGCGCGGCCGTCATCCGGCAAATGCGGCGAGATTGCCGCCATGGCTGCCAAACAGAGTCAGGAATCTCTGTCAAATCATTGATTTAACGCCATAAAATTTCGTGTTGAGATCGGTGTGTTTCGCTGGCGTCACGGGGCGGAATCGGCTAGCCAGAAGCCTGAAATCACTGGCAAATCGGGACTTCATCCCTTGAGCGACGAGAACGACGAAAAGCGCCCCGACGAGCCTCAGTTCGGCGGCGACATCAAGCCGATCGGCATCACCGACGAGATGAAGAAGAGCTATCTCGATTACGCCATGAGCGTGATCGTGAGCCGCGCTCTGCCGGACGTCCGCGACGGCCTGAAGCCGGTGCACCGGCGCATCTTGTTCTCGATGCACGAGAACAAGAACACGCCGGACCGGCCCTACACCAAATGCGCCCGCATCGTCGGCGACACGATGGGCCGCTACCACCCGCACGGCAATCTCGCGGTCTATGACGCGCTCGTGCGCATGGCGCAGGATTTTTCGCTGCGCCTGCCGCTGATCGACGGGCAGGGCAATTTCGGTTCGATGGACGGCGACAGCCCCGCCGCCGATCGCTACACCGAGGCCAGGCTCGAGAAGGCGGCGATGAGCCTGCTCGCCGATCTCGATTCCGACACGGTGGCGTTCCAGCCGAATTACGACGGCAAGGAGCAGGAGCCGACGGTGCTGCCGGCGCGCTTTCCCAACCTGCTGGTCAACGGGGCGGGCGGCATCGCGGTGGGCATGGCGACCAACATCCCGCCGCACAATCTCGGCGAGGTGATCGACGCCTGCGTCGCGCTGATCGACAATCCCGAGATCACCATCGACGAGCTCATCGAGATCGTGCCCGGCCCGGATTTTCCGACCGGCGCCTCGATCATGGGCCGCAGCGGCATCCATTCGGCCTATCACACCGGGCGCGGTTCGATCGTGATGCGCTCGAAGACGCATATCGAGGAGCTGCGCAAGGAGCGCGAGGCGATCATCGTCACCGAGGTTCCCTACCAGGTGAACAAGGCCTCGATGGTCGAGAAGATCGCCGAGATGGTGCGCGAGAAGCGCGTCGAGGGCATCTCCGACCTGCGCGACGAATCCAGCCGCGAGGGCGTGCGCGTCGTCATCGAGATCAAGCGCGACGCCATCGCCGACGTGGTGCTCAACCAGCTCTACCGCTTCACGCAGCTGCAGACCTCGTTCGGGGCCAACATGGTGGCGCTGAACGGCGGCCGGCCCGAGGTGATGAATCTCAGGGACTTCATCGAGGCCTTCGTGGAGTTCCGCGAGGAAGTGGTCTCGCGCCGCACGCGCTTCCTGCTGAACAAGGCCCGCGAGCGCGCCCATGTGCTGTGCGGGCTCGCCACCGCGGTCGCCAATATCGACGAGGTCATCCGGCTGATCCGCACCGCGCCGACGCCGGCCGCCGCGCATGAGGCGCTGATGGCGCGCGACTGGCCGGCCGAGGACATCGCGCCGCTGATCGCGCTGGTCGACGATCCGCGCCACCCGATCAATCCCGATGGCACCTACCGGCTGTCGGACGCGCAGGCAAAGGCGATCCTCGAACTGCGCCTCGCCCGCCTCACCGCGCTGGGCCGCGACGAGATCGGCGAGGAGCTGGCCAAGCTCGCGACCGAGATCGCGGACTACCTCGACATCCTGCGCTCGCGCGTGCGCATCCAGGACATCATCAAGCGCGAGCTCGCCGAGGTGAAGACCGCCTTCGCCACGCCGCGCCGCACCGTGATCCAGGACTGGGGCTCCGATCTCGACGACGAGGATCTGATCGCGCGCGAGGACATGGTGGTGACCGTGTCCCATGCCGGCTACATCAAGCGCGTGCCGCTCTCGACCTACCGGGCGCAGAAGCGCGGC
>JAKFWE010000096.1 GCA_021732895.1 Allobosea sp.
CCGTGTCATGGCCGAGGCGATGATCGGCAGGTTCAGCGAGATCGTCTTGGTCAGCCGGGTCGAGATGTCGACATCGGCCGGCATCACGTCCGAGGGGCCAGGCTCCAGCAGCACGTCGTCGAAGGTCAGGCCGTCGCGGATCAGGCCGTCTGCTGGGAATGCCATCGTCAACTCCAGGACCCGTGCGGCCGGAACGCTCATGGTTCGGGGCGCGATGCGACCGGACCCGGGTTGACGAGGCCCGTTAGCATGGGCGCGGGGCCGCCGCTAGACCCGCGCGCGAGAATCCGCGCCGGCCGCCGTCGAGGCGTTTTGCCGCTGCCGGGTCGGGCGTGAACGCGTCGCCGCCCGGGGCCGGAACGGGCCGGCCGATCATGCCGCGATCGGTCGTGGAGCATGGCCCCAGGGCCAGCCGCCCGGCGCGTCCGAAACCCGTCCCGATCGCCCGTTCGGGGTCGGGAGAGAACCTGAATGGTCGCGCTGGTTCTGCGCCCGATGCATGCCCGGCAGCGCATGGGAGCGGCGAGGCAACGTCGGCGCATGCTATCAAACCCGGAGGAACGTGGCGTCGTCGCCTCCGCCGCTCCCGCTCGTCAGCCGGCGTTGCGCGGGGTAAGCGTGGTCGTCCGGCGGAACGTCGGAGTAACGGGACTGCCGAGTAGCAAGCCTTGCAGCGCGCCAAACTCCTGCCCTTGATCGTCGCCTGCGCGCTGTTCATGGAGAACACCGACTCGACGGTGATCGCCACGTCGCTGCCGGCGATCGCGCAGTCGCTCGGCGAGGATCCGATCGCGCTGAAGCTGGCGCTGACCTCCTATCTGGTCAGCCTCGCCGTGTTCATCCCGATCTCGGGCTGGATGGCCGACCGTTTCGGGGCGCGCACGATCTTCCGGGCGGCCCTCGCCGTCTTCATGCTCGGCTCGGTGCTGTGCGCGCTGTCCGGCTCGCTCGGCGCCTTCGTCGGGGCGCGCTTCGTGCAGGGCATGGGCGGCGCGATGATGGTGCCGGTCGGACGGCTGGTGATCCTGCGCAGCGTCGAGAAATCGCAACTGGTCAGCGCGCTGGCCTACCTCACCGTGCCGGCGCTGGTCGGCCCCGTGGTCGGGCCGGTGCTCGGCGGCGCCATCACCACCTATTTCGACTGGCGCTGGATCTTCTTCATCAACATCCCGATCGGTCTCGTCGGCATCGTGCTCGCCAGCCTGTTCTTCGAGGATGTGCGCGAGGAGGATGTCGCGCCGCTCGACATTCGCGGCTTCCTGCTCTCCTCCTTCGGCTTCGCCGCACTGATGGCGGGGCTGGCGACGGGCGGACGCCATCTCGTGCCCGAAATCGTCTCCTACGGCGCTGTGGCGGCGGGGCTCGTGGCGCTCTACGCCTATTGGCGGCATGCGCGGGGCATGGCCCATCCGGTGCTGAACCTCTCGCTGCTGCGGATTCCGACCTACCGGATCGGGGTGATCGGCGGCTCGGCCTTCCGCACCGGCATCGGCGCGATCCCGTTCCTGCTGCCGCTGATGCTGCAGCTCGGCTTCGGGCTGAACGCGCTGCAATCGGGCCTGATCACCTTCGCCTCGGCGGCAGGCGCGCTGATCATGAAGACCGCGGCGAAAACGATCCTCGCCCGTTTCGGCTTCCGGCGCGTGCTCACCGCCAACGCCTTGCTCGGCGCGGCCTTCCTGGCGGCGTCGGGGCTGTTCACGCCGGCGACGCCGCATTGGCTGATGCTGGGCGTGCTGCTCGTCGGCGGCTGCTTCCGCTCGCTCCAGTTCACCGGCATCAACGCGTTGAGCTATGCCGACGTCTCCAACAAGGAGATGTCGGGCGCGACCTCGCTCTCGAGCGTCGCCCAGCAGCTTTCGCTCAGCCTCGGCGTCACGATCGGGGCGTTCGCGCTGGAGGCGGCGAACCTGTTCAATGGCGGCAATGCGCTCGGCGCGGGCGATTTCTGGCCGGCCTTCGTGCTGGTCGGGCTGATCTCGGCCTCGTCCGTGCTGTGGATGGCGCGGCTTGCGCCCGACGCGGGCGCGGAGGTCTCCGGCCACGGCCAGCCTAGCGCCCGCAAGGCGACGGCGCAGGCGATCGCCGACCAGAAGCCGCTGGACTGAGGCCGGCGCGGGCCGTGCGACCGCTTGCAATAATGCGAAATTCCATTATATCCGGATGTAGGTTCAGGAGCTTCGCGATGGCCGTTCTCACCGTCACAGCGCGCGGGCAGGTCACCTTCCGAAAAGACATCCTGCTGCATCTCGGCATCAAGCCGGGCGAGAGGATCGAGGTCGATCTGCTGCCGGATGGGCGGGCGTCGCTGAAGGCGGCGCGTCCAGGGGCCAGCATCGACGGCTTTCTCGGCCTGCTCGCTGGAAAGACCACAGTGGTCGCGACGATCGACGAGATCGGCGAGGCGGCTGCAAAGGGCTGGGCCGGCGAGGAATGAAGGTTGTCGCCGATACAAACATTCTGGTCCGCGCCGTGGTGCGAGACGATCTGGACCAGGCTGCGATCGCCGACGCCCTGCTCAGGCAGGCGCAGACCATCGCCTTGACGCTGCCCTGCCTGTGCGAATTCGTCTGGGTGCTGCGAAAGGTCTACGGCTTCCCGCGATCCGACATCTCCGCCGCGATCCGCGCCTTGCATGCGGCGGTCAATGTCGAGATGAACCGGCCAGCCGTCGAGTTGGGGCTGAGCATGCTGGATGCGGGCGGCGATTTCGCCGACGGAGCCATTGCCTTCGAGGGCGAGTGGTTGGGCGGCGAGGTATTCGTGTCGTTCGACCAGAAGGCGGTCGCGTTGCTGCAGGCCAATGGCCGGGCTGCGCAGCGTGTCTGAGGGGCGCGCGCCTCAATCCACGGCTTCGCTCGCCGCCTTCCGCCGGAACCCGGTCGCAAGCACATAGAGCTCGGAGGAGTCGGCCCGGCTCGCCGCCGGCTTGACGTTGCGCACGGTGGTGAAGTCGCGCTTGAGCTGCGCCAGCAATTCGGCGCTCTCGCCGCCCTGGAAGAGCTTGGCGAGGAAGAACCCGCCCGGCGCGAGAATCCCGTTGGCGAAATCGAGCGCCGCCTCGGCCAGCGCGATGATCTTGAGGTGGTCGGTCTTCTTGTGGCCGGTGGTGTTGGCGGCCATGTCGGACATCACGCCGTCGGCGCGCCCGCCCAGGCGCTCGGTCAGCAGGGCGGGGGCCTCCTCAGTCATGAAATCCATCTCGATCAGATCGACATGGGGGATCGGATCGACCGGCAGCAGGTCGATGCCGACGATCCGGCCCTTGCCGCGCCCGACGCCGACGCGCGCGCCAGCGACCTGGCACCAGCCGCCCGGCGCGCAGCCGAGGTCGATCAGCTTCTGGCCGGTCTTCAGGAACCTGTAGCGGTCGTCCATCTCCTCGAGCTTGAAGGCGGCGCGCGAGCGGAAACCACGCTCTTTCGCGCGCTTGACATAAGGATCGTTGAGCTGGCGCTCGAGCCAGAGCTGCGAGGAGTGCTTCAGCTTGCCGGCCTTCCTGACCTTGACGCGCATGTCGCGCGCGCCGGCGCCGGACTTGATCGGGCTCACGCCGGCCTCCTGCGCTGCCAGGCGCGGTCCTCATGCATCATCCTGAGCAGGATGCCCTCGCGCAGGCCGCGATCGGCGATGCGCACGCGCCGGCTCGGGAAGGCCCGGCGGATCGCCTCGAAAATGGCGCATCCGGCCAGCACCAGATCGGCCCGCTCGCGGCCGATGCAGGCGTTGGCCGCGCGCGCCTCGTAGTCCATGTCGACCAGCCGGTCGATGACCGAGACGATGTCCGCCTCGTCCATCCACAGCCCATCGACGACGCGGCGGTCGTAGCGCGGCAGGCCGAGATGGATGCCGGCGACGGTGGTGACCGTGCCGGAAGTGCCGAGCAGGTGGAAGGCGCGCGCCGAACTGGCGCCGGCGGCCTTGGCCGCGAACGGCGCGAGCGCCCGCGCGCAGTCCTCGACCATGGTCTCGAACAACGCCCGCCCGACATCGACGCCGCCATAGCGCTCGGCGACGGTGACGACGCCCATCGGCAGGGAGGCCCATTCGCGGATGCGGGCGGCCGGATCGCGGACATGGCTGCGGCCGCCGAGCCAGATGATCTCGGTCGAGCCGCCGCCGATGTCGAAGACGATGACGCTTTCCGAGGCGGGATCGGCCAGCGCGGCGCAACCCGAGACCGCCAGCGACGCCTCGGTGCGCTGATCGACGATCTCGAGCCGAAGATCGGCCTCGGCCGCGACCCGCCTGACGAATTCGAGCCCGTTGGTCGCGGCGCGGCAGGCTTCCGTCGTCACCAGACGGGCGCGGGTGACGCCGCGATGGCTCATCTTGCCGCGGCAGATCTTCAGCGCCTCGACGGCGCGGTCCATCGCCGCCTCCGTGAGCCGGCCGCTGGCGGCGAGACCCTCGCCGAGCCGGACGATGCGGGAAAAGGCGTCGACGACGCGAAATCCGTGCGCGGCGGGGCGCGCGATCAGCAGGCGGCAATTATTTGTGCCGAGATCGAGCGCGGCATAGGTCGCGCCCTGCGGTCGCGGCGGCCTTTCGACGAAGCGAGTCGCGGCTGCGGCCGGCGCCGAGCCCGCGTCGAGGCCGCGCGTATCGGCGCTGATGGGCCGCGGAGCGGCCGCGCTGGCGGCCTCTCCCTCCTGCCGGTCCTCGACCGTCACTGTTTTTCAATCCCTCGCCGGTCGCGGCCGCATGATGGCGGCGGCGTCCGCTCACTTCGCGCAAGCGTATCAACAGCGCGGCTTCGATGCCAAGCGGAACCTTGGCGGCGGGCGTCGCGCAGGGCGCGGCTTGCCGCCGGGGCCGGCTTTGCGCCAGACTCGGGCGACAGGGCCGGGCGACAGCGGCCGGCAGGGCGGGAATCACGGGCATGGCGACAGCGCGTCATATTCTGGCGATCGACCAGGGCACGACATCGTCGCGGGCGATCGTCTTCGACGGGGCGCTGAGGGCGGTCGCCTCGGCGCAGCGCGAGTTTCCACAGCATTTTCCGGCCTCCGGCTGGGTCGAGCACGAACCCGAGGACCTCTGGGACAGTGTGCTGTCGACCTGTCGCGAGGCGCTGGCGAAGGCCGGGCTTTCGGCCCGCGAGATCGCGGCGATCGGCATCACCAACCAGCGCGAGACGACGCTGGTCTGGGACCGGCGCACCGGCAAGGCGATCCACCGCGCCATCGTCTGGCAGGACCGGCGCACGGCGGCCGCCTGCGCCGCCCTCGTCGAGGCCGGGCGCGAGCCGCTGGTCAGCGCGCGCACCGGCCTGCGGATCGATCCTTATTTCTCGGCGACGAAGATCGCCTGGCTGCTCGACAACGTGCCCGGCGCGCGCCGGCGGGCCGAGACGGGCGAACTCGCCTTCGGCACGGTCGACAGTTTCCTGCTCTGGCGGCTGACCGGCGGCAAGGTCCACGCCACGGACGCCACCAACGCGGCGCGCACGATGCTGTTCGACATCACGCGGGGCGTGTGGGACGCGGATCTGCTGGACCTGTTCCAGATCCCCGTGTCGCTCCTCCCCGAGGTCCGCGACTGCGCGGCGCGTTTCGGGGATACTGCGCCGGAGCATTTCGG
>JAKFWE010000095.1 GCA_021732895.1 Allobosea sp.
GGCCGGCGCTGCCGATGTCGGGGCCGCCGTCGCGGCGGCGCGCGAGGCGTTCAGAACCTGGCGCGACGTCGCCCCGCTGGAGCGCGGGCGGATGTTGAAGGCGATCGCCCAGATCGTGCGGGCCAACGCGCGCGAACTCGCCGCGCTCGACGCCCGCAACTGCGGCAACCCGGTCACCGAGATGATGGGCGACGCCAACATCGCGGCCGCCCAGCTCGAGTTCTTCGGCGGTCTGGTCACGGAGATGAAGGGCGACACCATCCCGATGGGGCCGGACGCGCTGAACCTGACGGTGCGCCAGCCGCTCGGCGTGGTGGCGCGCATTCTCGCCTTCAACCACCCGTTCATGTTCTGCGCCGGCAAGATGGCGGCGCCGCTCGCGGCCGGCAACGCCGTCATCATCAAGCCGCCCGAACAGGCTCCGCTGTCGTCGCTCAGGCTGGCCGAACTCGTCGAGGGCGTGCTGCCGCCGGGCGTGTTCAGCGTCATCCCCGGCGGGCGCGAGGCCGGAGCGGCGCTGGCTTCGCATCCGGGCGTCGACAAGGTCGCGCTGATCGGCAGCGTCGGCGCCGGCCGCGCCGTGATGAAGGCGGCGAGCGACACGATCAAGCCGGTGCTGCTCGAGCTCGGCGGCAAGAACGCGCTGATCGCCTATGCCGACGCCGATCCGGAGAGAGTCGCCGACGCGATCGTGGCCGGCATGAACTACACCTGGTGCGGCCAGTCCTGCGGCTCGACCAGCCGCTCCTTCCTGCATGCCGAGATCTACGAGGCGGTGCTGGCGAAGCTGCCTGCGAAGGTCGCCCGCTTCGTGCCCGGCATCCCGACGCTGGACGCGACCACGATGGGCGCGATCGTCAGCGGCGCGCAGCACGAGAAGATCATGGGCTTCATCGCCTCGGCCAGATCGGAAGGCGCGCGGCTGATCTGCGGCGGCAAGGTTCCAGACGACCCGGCGCTGGCGCGAGGCTTCTATGTCGAGCCGACGATCTTCGCCGATGTGACGCCGACGATGCGGATCGCACGCGAGGAGATCTTCGGTCCCGTCCACGCGGTCGCCCGCTGGACCGACGCCGCCGCCATGCTGGAGGAGGTCAACAGCGTCGAATACGGGCTGACCTGCTCGATCTGGACCCATGATCTCGTCACCGCCCATCG
This sequence comes from Allobosea sp., assembly GCA_021732895.1. GTDB lineage: Bacteria > Pseudomonadota > Alphaproteobacteria > Rhizobiales > Beijerinckiaceae > Allobosea. The sequence continues at coordinate 1,159 of JAKFWE010000095.1, forward strand.
CACCGCGATGGCGGCGCAGGCCGGCTACGTCTGGATCAACGAGGTGTCGAAGCACTTCCTCGGCGCGCCGTTCGGCGGCTGGAAGCAGTCCGGCATCGGCCGCGAGGAATGCCTCGGCGAACTGATCGCCTTCACCCAGGAAAAGAACATTCATGTCAGCCTGAGGCAGTGGACGGTCTGAGACTGATTGTGACACCCCGCCGCTGTCATCCCGGACAAGCGGAAGCCACGCCGACCCGGGATCCATGCCCGAGCCTTTCAGGATCGGCGTTCCGGCCTGGATCCCGGGTCTTCGCTTCGCTCCGCCCGGGATGACGGAGCGCAATTCCGACTAGCAGAGGCCCACCCCCATGTCCGACATTCTCGCCCAGACCATCCAGGACGTCGTCGACGCCAACCACATTCTCGCCAACGAGGGCGTGCTCGACGGTTTCGGCCATGTCAGCGCGCGCCATCCGCACCATCCCGACCGTTTCCTGATCTCGCGGTCGCGCAGTCCCGCGCTGGTGGCGCGGGAGGACATCGTCGAGCTCGATCTCGACGGCGAGCCGCTCGAGCCGCTGACGGTCGGGCTTTATGTCGAGCGCGTCATCCACGGCGCGTTCTTCCGGGCGCGGCCCGACGTGATGGCGGTGAGCCACCATCACGCGGCGTCCGTGATGCCGTTCTGCCAGACCGGCGTTCCGATCGTGCCCGTCTTCCATATCGGCGCCGTGATCGGCGAGACGGTGCCGTTCTGGGACAGCCGCGACGAGTTCGGCGACACCAACATGCTGGTCGAGACGCTCGACCAGGCGCACTCCCTCGCCCGCGCCTGCGGCGAGAACTGGAGCGTGCTGCTGCGCCGGCACGGGGCCTGCAATCTCGGCCGCTCGGTGAGGGAGGTGGTGTTCCGCTCCGTGCATCTGAAGCAGAACGCCGAGTTGCAGTTCCAGTCCCAGGCGCTGGGCGTGGTCTCGCCGCTGACATCGACGGAGATCGCGCTGGCCGCGCAGCTCAATCTCGGCGCGCTCGTGCAGACCCGGCTGTGGGACTACTGGAAGGGCCGGCTCGCCGCCTGACCGACCCACCCCCGAAAGACGCCGCGAGAGGATGCACATGACCGACGGACAGCCCAGCGACGGCGCGCTCGCCGGCATCGATGCGGCCCTGCCCTCCGCCGACAACGGCGTCTGGGGCAGCGACGTCGTCGCCCGGATGCTGCGGGCGCTCGACATCCCCTATGTCGCGCTCAACCCCGGCTCCAGTTTTCGCGGCCTGCACGACAGCCTCGTCAATCATCTCGGCAATACAAGGCCGCAAATGCTCCTGTGCCTGCACGAGGAGCATGCGGTCGCCATCGCGCACGGCTTCGCCAAGGTCACGGAGCGCGCCATGGGCGTGATCCTGCACAGCAATGTCGGGCTGATGCACGGAACGATGGCGATCTACAACGCCTGGTGCGACCGCGTGCCGATGCTGATCCTGGGCGCGACCGGCCCGGTCGACGCCGCCGAGCGCCGGCCCTGGATCGACTGGCTGCACACGGCGAAGGATCAGGGCGCGCTGGTGCGGCCTTACGTGAAATGGGACGACCAGCCGGTTTCGGTCGCCGCCGCCGTCGAGTCGCTGCTGCGCGCCGCCAATCTCACCCGCACCGCGCCCTGCGCGCCGACCTATGTCTGCCTCGACGTCTCGATGCAGGAAAGGCGGCTCGACGATATGCCGCCCCTGCCGGACCCGAGGCGCTTCGCGCCGGCGTCCGGCCCCGCGCCCGCAGCCGCCGACATCGCGGCGGCGGCCACGATGCTGAGGCGGGCGGCGCGGCCGCTGATCCTGTTCGGTCGGATGTCGCGCAAGACGAAGGACTGGGCGCGGCGCGTCGCGCTGGCCGAGCATCTGAAGGCCGGCGTCCTGACCGACATCAAGACCGGGGCGAGCTTTCCCACCGATCACGAACTGCACCTGACCAAGCCGGGCTTCTTCCTTGAGGCGGCCTCGACCGGGGCGATCAACGCCGCCGACGTGATCCTGGCGCTGGACTGCGTCGATCTCGGCGGCATGTTCAGGCAGGCCGGCGGTCTGCCGAAGGCCAAGGTGATCAACGTCTCGCTCGACCACCAGCTCCACAACGGCTGGAGCATGGACCACCAGGCGCTCGCGCCGGCCGACCTGCATCTCGCCTGCGCGCCCGATGTCGCGCTCGGCCTGATCGCGGATGCGCTCGGCGTCGGCGAAGGCACGCCGCCCGGCGATCTCCCCGCCCTGCCGGCGCTGAGCGTCGGCGACGACAGGCCGCTCGACGTCGTTTCACTGGCGGCCGCGATGGGCGACGTGCTGAAGGACGAGATCATCTCGCTGGTCCGGCTGCCGCTCGGCTGGGCCGGCGACGCCTGGCATTTCCGCCACCCGCTCGACTATCTCGGCATCGACGGCGGCGGCGGCATCGCGGCCGGGCCGGGCATGCTGGTCGGAGCGGCGCTGGCCCTGAAGGGCTCGGGCCGGCTGCCGGTGGCGGTGCTCGGCGACGGCGACACGCTGATGGGCGTCTCGGCGCTCTGGACGGCGGCCCACTACGAGCTTCCCTTCATCGCCATCGTCTCGAACAACCGCTCCTTCTTCAACGACGAGATTCATCAGGAGCGGGTGGCGAGGCAGCGTCAGCGCCCGGTCGAGAACAAGTGGATCGGCCAGCGCATCAGCGAACCGGACATCGACATCGCGGCGATCGCGCGGGCGCAGGGCCTCGTCGGCATCGGCCCGGTCCGCACCACGGCCGAACTCGGCGCGGCGGTGCGCGAGGCGGTCGGCGCGGCGCGGGCAGGCTCGTCCGTGCTGATCGACGCGCGCGTCGCGCCCGGCTACAACCCGGCGATGGCGGCCGGCATGACGCGCCACGGCGGAGCTTCGGCGAAGGGCTGAGGCCGGCAGGTTCAGAGATCCTCGCCGACGTCTCCGCCGGCGCCGGCGGCGAGGTTGCGCTGCACCGCAGCGAGGTCGCCGAGCAGACGCGCGCGGTCCTGGGTCGAGAACCCGACCATGGCGAGTTCGACGACCTCCGCGGCGAGCGGCAGCAGGGCGGCGCGCAGCGCCTTTCCCTTCGGCGTCAGCGAGACGTTGAGCTTGCGGCGATCGACGAGGTCTCGCGCCCGGGTGACGAGACCGATCTTCTCCATGCTGGCGATGGCGCTCAGCGTCGTCGGCTCCATGGTGCCGATCCGGCGCGACAGCTCGCGCTGGGTCAGCCCGTCCTCCTGCCAGAGCGCGCGCAGGAAATACCACATGCCCAGCGTCACGCCATGCGGCGCGATCCGCGACTGGAGACTGCGCTGGATGGCGCGGTGGCTCATGCGGATCTGGTAGCCGACGCTGTCGGCGAAAGGCAGATCGACCAGCGGCTCGGCGGCGGTCGGTGCGATGCTGTCGTCGATCATGTCGTGTGCGAACCCTGCAGCCATGCGACCGTCGTTCTCCGCGAATCCCCCCGGCCGTCGGTTCTGTTATACAGCCCATCCGCTCGAGCGCATGCGCGCCTTTCGGCGGCCGCCTTCCAACTGCAAATGTTTCCAGAGGCCAAGCGAGATAATCTTGGACCTGATCGACCGCCCGCCCTTAACCTGCGCGCATTGCAGACCGCCATGCCAAGAGCGGCCGCGACGGGACGAAACATGACGCCGAAGGTCCTCACGGCCGCCTCGACCCACCTCCGGCTGGCCGGCGGCGCCGGCGCGGGCGCGCCTCGGCAAGCCTCATGAGCGGCGACGACCGGGAGAGCCGCAGCGCCATGGCCGCCGCCGCCAAACCGCGCCTCGCCTCGAGCCGCGCGGAGAGCGACCTCGTCCTCGACGACGTGACCATGCGCTTCGAAACGCGCGAGGGCGGCGTCACCGCCGTTCAGGACGTCTCGCTGGAGATCGCACGCGGCGAATTCGTCTCGATCATCGGCCCCAGCGGCTGCGGCAAGTCGACCCTCTTCAACATTCTCGGCGGGCTGGTCGGCGGCTACGAGGGCAGGGTAAGCGTCGCCGGCGAGACGATCTCCGGCCCTCACCCCGCGATCGGCATGGTCTTTCAGGAAGAATCGACCTTTCCCTGGCGCACGGTGATCGACAACGTCGCCTTCCCGCTCGAGATCAAGGGCGTCGAGAAGAGCGAGCGGCACGCGGTGGCGCGCCGCTTCATCGACATGGTCGGGCTCAACGGCTTTGAGCGGCGCTACCCATCCGAGCTGTCCGGCGGCATGCGCCAGCGCGTGGCGATCGCGCGCACGCTCGTCTTCGAGCCGAAGATCCTGCTGATGGACGAGCCCTTCGCCGCGCTCGACGAACAGACGCGGCTGCTGCTCGGCGACAAGGTGCTGACCATCCAGCAGGAGCTCAGGCAGACGACGCTGCTGATCACCCACAACATCACCGAGGCCGTCCAGCTCTCCGACCGGGTGGT
>JAKFWE010000162.1 GCA_021732895.1 Allobosea sp.
GTCATGGCGTGTCTCCGGCGAGGCGGTCGAGCCAGAGCTAGGCCCCGACCGCCGGGATCGCGGCCTTCGCCCCGAGCCGGTCGAGCAGCGCGTCGTAGCGTCCGCCGCCGGCGACCGGCCGGCCGTCCGCGCGCGAGGGATCATGCAGCTCGAAAATGAAGCCTGTGTAGTAGTCGAGATTGCGGGCGAAGGCGGTCTGGACGCCGATCGTCGCGATATCGACGCCGCGCACGGCGAGGAAGCCGGTACGCTCGTCGAAGGCGTCGAGCTGGCGGGCGAGATCGAGCGAGGCGTCCTCGCACAGCGCACGCAGCGCCGCCGAGGCCGCGTCCGGATCGCCGGCGATCGACAACGCCCTGGCGAGCAGCGCCTTGACCTCGGCGCCCACCGGGTTCTCGCGCTCGGCGGCGCGCGCCAGGAAGCGCCCTGCGATATCGCCGGCGCTGCGGCCGCCGACGGTCGAGATGCCGGCGATCGAGAGCACATCCTCGACGAAGGCCTTCGCGGCGTTGGGATCCTGCCCTTCAAGCGCCTTGAGCAGGCCGGCATGGGCGGCGTCGCCCGGCGCGGCCGGGGCGTCGAGTGCGGCGACCGCCTCGGCGCCCCTGCCCTGCACCACGGCGCGCATCAGCCGGCGGCGCGCGCCCGGCGGCACGGCAAGTCCGTCCAGCAGGGCGTTCAGCAGCGCGACGTCGCCCATGGCGATGCGCGGCGCGGCGAGGCCGAGCCCGGCGGCGGCCTCGATCGTCAGCGCCATGATCTCCGCATCGGCCGCCGAGACATCGTCGCGGCCGAAGGATTCGAGCCCCGCCTGCGCGAATTCGCCGGGCTCGCCCGCCCGCATCCGGAAGACCGGGCCAGCATAGGCATAGGCCGCCGGCTCGGTCCGGGCCGAGGCGATATGGTCGAGCGCGACGGGGATGGTGTATTCGGGCCGCAGGCACCAGTCGCGCCCGTCAGCGTCCTGCGTCATGAAGATGCGCCGGCGGATATCCTCGCCCGAGAGGTCGAGAAAGACGTCGGCCGGCTGCAGGATCGCCGGTTCGGCGCGGGCATAGCCTTCGCGCGCGAGCTGCGCGATCACGGTCTCGATGCTGGCGCGCGCTGCGGGCAAGGCGGTTCATCCTGTTGAGCGGGCTGTCCTAGCAGCGACGCCGAGGATTTTCGACGGTTTTTAGGGAACTGGGTTAGCGGGAACTGGCGAGCCGTCATGCTCGGGCTTGACCCGAGCATCTCATGCCGCGCCGCCACCGGCGCTTAAGCTTCAACCGAGGTCGGGCAAATATCCTCGAACAAGTCTCGCCATTGTGGATTCGTCTGCTCGATCAGTTGGATCTTCCACTGTCGATACCAACGCTTCAAATTTGCCTCGCGCTGTATCGCCAACTCGATCTGTTCGAATTTTTCAAACCAGACGAGCTTGTCCAAATTGTATCGCGCAGTGAATGCTCGGCCGATCAACTGCTTATGTTCGGACGCCCGTCGCACGAGATCGGCGGTCACGCCAATATAGAGCGTTCCGCGCGGTTTGTTGGTCATCACATAAACGTAGGAGGGATCGAGATTCACATTGTTCTCGAATGAGCATCACAACGCCCGAGATTTCCTTGCATGAGATGCTCGGGTCAAGCCCGAGCATGACGTTGAAGCACCGTCTTCACCCCATCCACCAGCCCCGCGCGCGGCACGGCGAACTGCGCCTGCGCCTGCCGCTCCTTGTGCTGCGCGGAATCCTTGACCTCGCGCCCGGCGGCGGCGAGTTCGGCGCCGAGGATCAGATCCTTGACGATCACCGTGCCGGCTTCGCGCTCGGACGAGCCCTGAATGATGGCGCAGACCGCATTGCGCCGGTCGGCGTATTTCATCTGGGCGTTGAAGCCCTACGAGCCGAGATAGAGATCGGCCCGCAGCAGCGGTTTTCCGTGGTCGTCCTTCGCCTGGCGAAGCTCGGAGACCATCGCCTGATAGCCCGGCATGTGCTCAGGCGACTTGTTGTCCATCGCCGTGACGACGACGAGCGGGAGTTCGGCTTTCGTATCGACGATCGGCGACTTCACCGCCTTCAGCGCGGAGTAAAGCCGCGAGACGCCGATCGAGAAGCCCGTCGCCGGCACGGGCTCGGGCCGGAAGCGCCCGACCAGCCCGTCATAGCGCCCGCCGCCCGCGACCGAGCCAAAGCGGACGACCTGGCCGTCCTCATTGGTGACCGGGAAGGTCAGTTCGACCTCGTAGACCGGGCCGGTGTAGTATTCGAGGCCACGGACGACGGTGAAGTCAGGGCGGATGCGATCGTTGCCATCTTCCGACGCACTAACGAGCCCGACAATCTCTTGGATTTCGGCGATACCTTCGCGATAGGTGGCATTCTTGGAGAATTCGGCCTCTACCGCTGCTGTCCCCATTCGGATTGTGATGGTCTTGCCATCAACAGTGACCGAGGCGTTCAGATAGGCTTCTACTGCACCAATCTGGTCTTTGTTCAGGCCCGCGCCACTGGTAACGTCGCCGCTTTCGTCTTTGCGACCCGGCCCGAGAAGTTTTGCCACTTCCGGCCAAGAAAATTTATCGGCTTTGTCGATCGCTCGCAGCACCGTCAGCCGCCGCCCGGCATTCTCCTCGCCGCCAAGCCCGATCGCCTCCATCACCCCATCCAGCACCTTCCGGTTGTTGACCTTGACGACGTAATCGCCGCGCCTGATCCCAAGCGCCTCCATCGTATCGGCCGCCAGCATGCAGATCTCGGCATCCGCCGCGACGCTTCCCGCCCCCACGATATCCGCATCGAACTGCATGAACTGGCGGAAACGGCCCGGCCCCGGCTTCTCGTTGCGGAAGACGTAGCCGGCGCGGTAGCTGCGATAGGGCTTTGGCAGCGCGTCGTAGTTTTCGGCGACGTAGCGCGCCAAGGGCGCGGTCAGGTCGTAGCGCAGGGAGAGCCACTGCTCGTCATCGTCCTGGAACGAGAACACGCCCTCATTGGGCCGGTCCTGATCGGGCAGGAATTTGCCCAGCGCGTCGGAAAACTCGACGAAGGGCGTCTCGACCGGCTCGAAACCGTAGCGCGAAAAGCTCTCGCGGATGACCCCGAGCATGCGCTCGGTCGCGGCGACATCGGCCGGGCCGCGATCAACGAAGCCGCGCGGCTGGCGGGCTTTCAGCTTGCTGGGGGCGGACATGATATGGTCTCGAAACGGAAAGCGGGTTGGGTCCGGTTAGAGAAGACGGTGTCGGGCGGCAATAGGGCTTGTAGGGCGAGGGCCTGCGCTGCCGCTTGCGGGTCGGGGCGATGTAGATATCTTATGGGATATGCATCGCGTCGTCCTCGACACCTCGGTGGTGGTTTCGGGCTTCCGCAGTGCGAGCGGCGCCAGCCGCGTGCTGCTTCGTCTGGTGGCTGAAGAACGGATCGTGGCCGTGGTCAGTCCCGCGTTGATGTTCGAGTATGAGCATGTCTTGAAACGGCCGCGACAGAGGGCTGTTCACCGGTTGAGCGACGGCGAACTTGGCGCGTTCTTCGACGAGTTGTCGCTGATGTGCGATCGGGTGATCACGCGGTTCCAGTGGCGGCCGCAGCTCGCCGACGCGAACGATGAGCTGGTGCTGGAGGCTGCGGTCAACAGGCTCTGCCAAACGATCGTCACACACAACATCCGGGACTTCGCGGATGCCGAACGCTCGCTCGGTATCCGGGCCGTCACACCAGCGACGTATCTGAGGGAGTTGGCGCGATGAGCAGGAGTTCCTATCCGCTCAAGCTTCCAGAAACGCTCAAGCGGGACGCCCAGCGCCTCGCCAAACAGGATGGCGTTTCGCTGAATCAGTGGATCGCAGCCGCTGTCGCACGTCAGGTCGGCGCGAGCGAAGAGGCAGAGGGATTTTTCGAACGTCGTGCCGCCAGAGCGAGACGGGGCGCGATGCTCGAGATTCTCGCCAAAACCCCGGATCGCCCCCCGGATGCCGGAGACGAGCTGCCGGAAGGCCTCGATAGCGATGCGCTGCTCAAGCGGACACGGCCATCGGCCTGAGCAACGCCGCATCCGCGATCCCAGCTTTCGCCAGCTTGTCCGGCAGCGGCCCGCCAGTCGCCCAGTCGAGCAGCTCGGCGGTATGGACGACAGGCACTTCCGAGCCCTTGTCGGCGAAGCCCTTGGCCAGCTGCGTCATGCAGCCGATATTGCCGGTCGCGACGAGGACGGGCTTCGTCTTCTCGATATTGCCGATCTTGCGGGCCCGCAGGCGGCCGGCGATCTCAGGCTGAAGGATGTTGTAGACCCCGGCCGAGCCGCAGCAGATATGGCCCTCGGGCACATCCTTGACCCTGAACCCGGCGGCGGCGAGCAGGCGCTTGGGCCCGTCCTTGAGCTGCTGGCCATGCTGCATCGAGCAGGCGGAGTGATAGGCGATCGGCATCGCGACGTCGCGCGCCGGCGCGAGTTCCAGTGTCGCCAGAACCTCGGTCACGTCCTTCGCCAGGCCCGAGACCCGCGCGGCCTTCTCCGCATAGGCCGGATCGTTGCGGAACATGAAGCCGTAATCCTTGATCGTGGTGCCGCAGCCCGAGGCCGTGATGACGATGGCGTCCAGCCCCCCGCCCTCGATCTCGGCCATCCAGGCGTCGATGTTCTTCCGGGCGAAGGCGAGCGCGTCATGTTCGCGGCCCATATGGTGGACGAGCGCGCCGCAGCAGCCTTCGCCCTTGGGCAGCACGACCTCGACGCCATGGCGGGTCAGCAGGCGGATCGCGGCCTCGTTGATGCCCGGGTCGAGCACCGGCTGGGCGCAGCCCGAGAGCATGGCGACGCGCATCGTCCTTTCACCCGCCGCCGCGAAGCGCCGCGGCTCGGTCGCCGAACGCGCCGGCAGGGCCGAAGGCGCGAGCGCCAGCATCGCCTTCAGCCGTTCGCCGACGAGCGGCAGGCGCCCGAGCAGCCCGGCGAAGGGCCTGCCCAGGCTCGCGGCCCGCATGGCCAGCCGGAACCGCCCCGGATAGGGCAGGATCGCCGAAAGCACGCGCCGCAGCGCCCTGTCATGCCAGGAGCGCGCATAGGTCTCCTCGATATGGGCGCGGGCATGATCGACGAGGTGCATGTAGTTCACGCCGGACGGGCAGGTCGTCATGCAGGAGAGGCAGGAGAGGCAGCGATCGACATGCCTGACCACCTCCGCCGTCGCCGGCTTGCCGTTCTCCAGCATGTCCTTGATCAGGTAGATCCGCCCGCGCGGCGAATCGAGCTCGTCGCCGAGCAGGAGGTAGGTCGGGCAGGTCGCGGTGCAGAAGCCGCAATGCACGCAGGTGCGCAGGATCTTCTCCGATGCGGGGAGACGCGGGTCGGAGGCGAGATGGGCGGGGGTGAAGCTGGTCTGCATGGCTAGGCTTTGCTCGTCCCGTCATCCGCTACGCGTCTTCCCTTTTCCCGGATGGGAGAAGGTGGCCCCGAGGGCCGGATGAGGGCCCGCCATTGCAGGAGATGGAGCAACGGATCCGTTGTCCCTCTTGCTTTCACCGGCGGTCCCTCACCCCTGCCCCTCTCACTGATCTC
>JAKFWE010000032.1 GCA_021732895.1 Allobosea sp.
CGACGCTGCCGCCCACCGCGCGCGACGCCGCCAATGCTGCCTGGCGCGACTATGGCGAGATCGTGCTCTGCGACAGCCGCGACGAGATGGTCGCCGTCTCGGACCGTTACGCCTGCGAGCATCTCGAGGTGCATTGCGCCGAGCTCGACTGGTGGCATGAGAAGCTGACGAATTACGGCTCGCTCTTCCTCGGCGAGGAGACCAATGTCGCCTTCGGCGACAAGGTCTCGGGGCCGAACCACATCCTGCCGACCAAGTTCGCGGCGCGCTATTCGGCGGGTCTTTCGGTCCATAAATTCCTCAAGCCCCTGACCTGGCAGCGCATGGACCGCGCGGCCTGCCAGCGCATCGCCCCCGTCTCGGCGCGCATCTCGCGGCTTGAAGGCATGGAGGCCCATGCCCGCACCAGCGACGCCCGCATGGCCAAATACGCGCCGGGCTCGAATGTCGATCTCGGTGCGCCGGTCGAGGTCTGAGAGATGTTCCGGCTGACATCCCTGTTCGACCTCTCGGGTCGAACGGCGCTGGTCACGGGCGGCAACAGCGGCATCGGGCTGGCGATGGCGCGCGCGCTCGGGCTCGCCGGGGCGGGCGTCGTGCTCGTCGCCCGCCGTGAGGCCGAACTCGAAGCCGCCGCCGCCGGGCTGGCCGAAGAGGGCGTCGCGGCGCACTGGATCGCGGCCGATCTGGCCGATGCCGGTTGTGGCGCGGCCATCGCCGCGATCTGCGCGGAAAGGCGCCTCGCCATCGACATTCTCGTCAACGCCGCCGGGCTCAATCTCCGCCAGCCCTTCGCACAGGTCACGGCGGCGGCTTTCGACCTGCACATGGCGGTGCATCTGCGCGCGCCCTTCCTGCTGACGCAGGCCTTCGCGCCCCTGATGGCGGAGCGCGGCCATGGCCGGATCGTCAATCTCGCCTCGATGCAGAGCTGGCGCGCTTTTCCCGATTGCGCGCCCTATGGCGCGGCCAAGGGCGGCGTCGTCCAGCTGACGCGCGCGATCGCCGAGGAGTGGTCGAGGCACGGCGTCACCTGCAACGCGATCGCGCCCGGCTTCTTCCCGACGCCGCTGACCGCCCCGGTCTTCGCCGATGCCGGCCGCGCCGCCCGCAACGCCGCCCAGACCGCGATCGGCCGCAACGGCGAACTCGACGATCTCGCTGGGGCGACGGTGTTCCTGGCGGCTCCGGCCTCGGCCTATGTCACCGGGCAGACGCTGGCCGTCGATGGCGGCTTCACCGCGAAATGAAGGAGCGCAGGGCATGAAGGCGCTCGTCTACACCGGCCCCGGCGGCCTCGTCCTCCGCGACGAGCCGGATCCGGTCGCTCAGCCCGGCGAGGTGCTGGTCCGGGTCGAGGCTGTCGGCATCTGCGGCTCCGACATGCATGCCTGGCATGGGTTCGATTCCCGTCGGCCGCCGCCGCTGATCCTCGGCCATGAGGCGGCCGGCCACATCGTCGGCGGTCCGCGCGCCGGCGAGCGCGTCACCATCAATCCCCTCGTGGTCGATCCCGACTGCCCGTATGCGATCGAGGGGCGCTGGCACCTGTCGCCGACCCGCCAGATCATCTCGATGCCGCCGCGACCGGGCGCCTTCGCCGAACTGGTCCGCATTCCCGAGCGCAATATCGTCGCTGTTCCCGACGACATGCCGATCGCACATGCGGCGCTGGCCGAGCCGATCGCCGTCGCCTGGCACGCCGTGCGCATCGGCGTCGAACGGCTGCACCAGCCGCTGGCCGCATGCCGGGTCGTGGTGCTCGGCGGCGGCGCGATCGGGCTCGCGGCGGCGCTCGTCGCGCGCCTGTTCGGCGCGCGAAATCTCGTCGTCGGCGAAACCAACGGGCTGCGCCGCGCCACGCTCGAGCAGACCGAGGGCTTCGACGTCTACGCCCCGGGCGAGGCCGAGCCCGATCCGAACAGCGTCGATCTCGTCATCGACGCGGTCGGGGCCGACGCCACCCGCGCCGCCGCCTGCCGGATGGTCCGCCCCGGCGGCGTCATCGTCCATGTCGGTCTGCTGCCGGGGCAGGGCGGACTGGATGTCCGCAAGCTGACCCTTCAGGAGGTCACGTTCGCCGGCGTCTACTGCTATTCGCCTGCCGATTTCGCGCAGACGGTCGCCGCCCTCGCCGCGCGGAGGCTGGGCGGGCTCGGCTGGTTCGAAAGCCGCGCGCTGGCGGATGGCGCCGCGGCGTTCGCCGACATCGACGCCGGCGGCGTCGCCGCCGCCAAGATCGTCCTGGTGGTTCCCGACGAGAGCGCCCCGTACGGGTGACGACGCTCGCGCGGGCTGCGCGGCGGGGCGGCGCGTCCTTGCGGTGATCGCGCAGGCCGCATCGCTCGTCGCCTTGCCGTTTCGGGGTAACCGGCATGCCGGTATTGGACGGTTTCCAGCGCCTTGACCAGTTCCGCCGGCTCGAAGTTCCTTGGCGGGAACAAGACCGAGCGGGAGATCGAGTATCTGACGGCTTTCATCGGGCAGTTCGGAAGCAAGCCGCCGGCTCGAGAGCCCGCGCGCCGCGTCCACCTCGTCGGCGACGGGACGGCGCGCCGCAGGCCTGTGTCATCCGACTGTCATGAAACTGACAGACCAGCGTTCCGCGATCCATCGGAACCTGGGAGTTGACCATGAGCCTCTTGAAGACACTGGCCACCTTCGCCGGCGCCACCGCGCTGTCGCTCACTCTCACCGTGAGCGCGGCCTTCGCGCTCGACGCCCGCTTCAAGGACGCCGACGGCGACATGGTCGCCGACGCCCCGACCAACCCGGCCGAATTCGTCGATCCGGCGACCCTGATCTTCGCCTATACCCCGGTCGAGGACCCGGCCGTCTACGCCAAGGTCTGGGACGAGTTCCTGAAGCACATGGAGAAGGTCACCGGCAAGCGGGTGCAGTTCTTCCCGGTGCAGAGCAACGCCGCCCAGCTCGAGGCGATGCGCGCCGGCCGCCTGCATGTGGCGGGCTTCAACACCGGCTCGAACCCGATCGCGGTGGCCTGCTCGGGCTTCGTGCCCTTCACCATGATGGCGTCGAACAAGAACGAGTTCGGCTACGAGATGGAGATCATCACCTATCCCGGCTCGGGCATCGAGAAGATCGAGGACATCAAGGGCAAGAAGCTCGCCTTCACCTCCGAGACCTCGAACTCCGGCTTCAAGGCCCCCTCGGCCCTGCTGGCGCAGGAGTTCAAGATGGAGGCCAAGAAGGATTACGAGCCGGTCTTCTCCGGCAAGCACGACAACTCGATCATTGGCGTCGCCAACAAGGACTATCCGGCCGCCGCCATCGCCAATTCGGTCAAGGCCCGCATGATCGCGCGCAACGTCGTCAAGGCCGACGCGACCAAGGTGATCTACAAGTCGCAGACCTTCCCGACCACCGGCTACGGCTATGCCCACAACCTCAAGCCCGAGCTCGCCGCCAAGGTGAAGGAGGCGTTCTTCAGCTTCAAATGGGACGGCACGGCCCTGCAGAAGGAGTTCGCCTCGGCCGAGCCGCCGCAGGAGAAGTTCATCCCGATCACCTTCAAGGAGCATTGGGAAGTCGTGCGCAACATCGATAAGGCGCTGAACGTCAGCTACGCCTGCAAGTGATCTGGCGCTATCGACTGGCTACCGGCCGCGCCCGCGCGCGGCCGGCATCGTTTCGGGGGCCGGCATGCTCGTCATCGAGAACCTGACCAAGCGCTACGCCACCGGCGATCTCGCCATCGACGGGGTGACGCTCTCGGTCCCGGCCGGCCAGGTCGTCGGGCTGATCGGCCCCTCGGGCGCCGGCAAATCCTCGCTGATCCGCTGCGTCAACCGGCTGGTCGAGCCGAGCGAGGGCGCGATCCGCCTCGGCGATGCCGACCTCGCAAAGCTCTCGCGCGGCGCGCTCGGCCAGGCGCGCCGGCGCATGGGCATGATCTTCCAGGAATATGCGCTGGTCGACCGGCTGACCGTGATGGAGAACGTGCTCTCCGGGCGGCTCGGCTATGTCGGCTTCTGGCGCTCCTTCCTGCGCCGTTTTCCGCAAGGAGACATCGACCGCGCCTTTTCCGTGCTGGAGCGCGTCGGCCTGACCGAGCATGTCGACAAGCGGGCCGACGCGCTCTCGGGCGGCCAGCGCCAGCGCGTCGGAATCGCGCGCGCGCTCGTGCAGGAGCCAGATCTGCTTCTGGTGGACGAGCCGACCGCGAGCCTCGATCCCAAGACATCCCGCCAGATCATGCGGCTGATCGTCGAGATCTGCGCCGAGCGCCGGCTGGCCGCGATCGTCAACATCCATGACGTCGCGCTGGCCCAGATGTTCGTCCAGCGCATCGTCGGCCTGCGCAAGGGCAAGGTCGTCTTCGACGGCCCGCCAGATGGGCTGACGCCCGAGGCGCTGACCGAGATCTACGGAGCCGAGGACTGGGCCGCGACCATGCGCAGGGTCGAGGACGAGGACGAGGCGTCCAACGCTCCCGCTACGCCCGTTCTGGCGCTCGCATGAGCGCGGTTCCCGCACGGCGCTGGTCGCCGCCGCCGCTGATCGCGAGCCCGCTGCTGCGTTACGCGCTCTATGGCGGCGTCGCGCTTTATCTCGTGCTTGCGCTCGGCACGGTCGAGATCAACTGGGCCCGGATTTCGGAAGGCGCAGACCGCGCCGTCCGGCTGTTCGCCGCCTTTCTCCAGCCGGACTTCACCTCGCGCTGGGGCGACATCCAGTCGGGCCTTCTGGAGAGCCTGACGATGACCGTGACCTCGACCATCGTCGGCGTCGCGATCTCGATCCCCTTCGGCATCGGGGCGGCGCGCAACATCGCGCCGCTGCCGGTCTACGCCTTCTGCCGCGCCTTCATCGCCGTCTCGCGTTCGCTGCAGGAGGTCATCGTCGCCATCCTGCTCGTGGTGCTGTTCGGCTTCGGCCCCTTCGCCGGCTTCCTGACGCTCGCCTTCGCCACCATCGGCTTCCTCGCCAAACTGCTGGCCGAGGACATCGAGGACATCGACCCCGCCCCGCTGGAGGCGATCCGCGCCACCGGGGCCGGCTGGTGGCAGGTGCTGACTTACGCCGTGCTGCCGCAGGTCGCGCCGCGCCTGATCGGGCTGTCGATGTACCGCGTCGACATCAATTTCCGCGAATCGGCGGTGATCGGCATCGTCGGCGCCGGCGGCATCGGCGCGACGCTCAACACCGCGATGGACCGCTACGAGTTCGACAGCGCCGCCGCCGTCCTGCTCATCATCATCGGTATCGTGCTCGCCTGCGAATACGTCTCCGGCTTCATCCGCGCGAAGGTGCAGTGATGCCGGTCGAGACCGCCGCGAACGGCACCAAACTCTGGCGACGGCGCACCAGCATGGCCGACCGGCTGCATTTCGCCGGCTGGCTCGCCCTGCTGCTGCTCCTGGTCTTAACCTGGCGGGTGATGACCAAGGACACGATCTGGGCCTTCGTGCTCGATGCGCCGCGCCAGGCCGCCGACATCGGCTCGCGCATGTGGCCGCCGCGCTGGTCCTATATCGACGCGCTCTGGAAGCCG
>JAKFWE010000033.1 GCA_021732895.1 Allobosea sp.
CCGCCGGGCGCCGGCCCGGGCTCGCCGACTCGGCGGGCTCGCGGCGCGCGGCGCCGGGCGCGGCGACGCCGCGGGCCGGCGCCGGGGCCGGATCGCGCGCGGCCTGCCGCACCGAAAGCATGATGCCGTTGGGAGCCGGCAATTCGGCCAGGCAATGGCTGCGCAGGCGTTCGGCGTAATGCGCCTCGAGCCAGCTCTTGAGGAAACGGGTCGGCACGCTGAGATGGGCGACGCCGTCGATCAGCGCGGCGATCTCGACGCGCGCGAACCAGCTCGAGAAGACATCCTCGCCCAGCTCCGCCCGCAGCCTGCGGCGTACCCGGTCCCATGCCGCCGCCATCGCCTCCGGCGTCAGCACGGCCAGGCCGATCGCCGCCAGCGCCGAAACGACCGCATCCGGCGCTTCGATCGGCTCACCGTCCCCGGACATATCCCGCCGTTCGAACATTTCATTTGCCCCATCTTCGAAAAAGGTCGCACATCGTCGCTCGCCGCCGCGCATGCGTCGGCCGCGCCGTTTTCAGGTCCTGCGGACAGGTCCGCCGTCCCGCGCGGCGCATAAGCCCGCAGGTCCGCGATCGCCGTCCTGATCGATTCCGCTGGTCGGCCCGCTATGGGATGGACAGCGCCTTCATCCGGTTTGTTCAGACGAAGAAACCCATCCCCCAACCCCCCGGTCGCGAGCCAAAACGCCACATCTCTCTCGGAAACCGCCTGCGGCCATTGCTGTCCGGCCGGCGATGAAAAGACCTTACAGGGCGCTCTCGAACGGGGGCAATGACCCTCAAAGCCGGCTTCCGAGACTCACGTGTCCCGACGCCTCGTCTGACCTTTGGGAAGGTGCGGTCCAAAGTTTTGTGGAAGTTAAGATTTTCTGAATCCGGACATGGGCTCGAGGGCTCCGATTTTTTTTTTTCGAATCGCCGCCGCGTCCGGGGAGAGTCCCGGCGATTCCCGCCGGGTCATTTGCATAGCCTGCTAATATCTTGAGATATATGGGCTTTCTCTGCGCGGTCCAAACCCCGCCCAGGAGCGATTCCGGACTCGAAAATCGCCTGCCGAGTCAAGTCTGTAAAGCTGTGGAAAGATTGCGGAATCGCCATTGCCGCGACATGATTGGCGGCGCAGCCGGCGATGTTGCGCCCATGCAACAGGGATGACGCCGGCAACAAAAAACCCGGCCGCCAGGCCGGGTTTCAAACAGCGATCCGCGTGCCGCGAACCGGCGTGTTCAGGAGGCGAGGGCGCCGATGCGATGCGCCAGGCGCGAGACCTTCCGCGATGCGGTGTTCTTGTGCACGATGCCCTTCTGGGCGGCGCGCATGATCTCCGGCTGTGCGGCCTTGAAGGCTTCGGCTGCGGCCCCCTTGTCGCCGGAGGCGATCGCCTCCTCGACCTTGCGCAGGAAGGTGCGCATGCGCGAGCGGCGCGCCTTGTTGACTTCGGTGCGACGCGCGATCTTGCGCGTGGCCTTCTTGGCCGAGGTCGTATTGGCCATGGGATATCCTCGTCCTGGCTGTCGCATCGGGGCGCGGGATCATCTGCGATCCCGCCAGGCGCCCATGCCACGGTGAATGTGATGCACGTCGGACGCGATCAACGCGCCGCGTGTCACCGCAGCGCCGTCCGTGGCGCGTCGTTAGGGTCAAAGCCAACCCAAGTCAAGCCGAAACCGGGCGTCGGCGCCCCGAGCGAGGCGGCCCTTCGGGTTCGCCTCAGGCGACGAAGCGAGCAAAGGCGGAGAGATCGATATTGCCGCCGCTGATGATCACGCCGACGCGCTTGCCCTTGATGTCGATCTTGGCCGAGAACGCCGCCGCCGCGGCCAGGCAGCCGGTGGGTTCGACCACGATTTTCATCCGTTCGGCGAAGAAGCGCATGGTTTCGATCAGCTCGCCGTCGCTGACGGTGAGCATGTCGGCGACCTTGTCCTGGATGATCGGGAAGGTCAGGGCGCCGAGGCTTGGCGTCTGGGCCCCGTCGGCGATGGTCTTTGGCACCGCGATCCGGACGATCGCGCCCGAGCGAAACGACTGCTGGCCGTCATTGCCCGCCTCCGGCTCCACGCCATAGACGAGGCAGGCCGGGCTGAGGGCCCTGGCGCCGAGGGCGCTGCCGGCCAGAAGGCCGCCGCCGCCGACGCAGACCAGCAGCGCATCCAGCGGCCCGGTCTCCTCGATCAGCTCCTTCGCGGCCGTGCCCTGCCCGGCGATCACATCCGGGTGGTCATAGGGCGGGATCAGGGTCAGGCCTTGCTCGCTCGCCAGCCTGGCGCCGATGGCGTCCCGGTCCTGGGTGTAACGGTCGAAGCTGACGATCGTGGCCCCGTAGCCCCTGGTGGCGGCGATCTTGGCGGCAGGGGCGTCCAGCGGCATGATGATGGTGGTCGCGACGCCGAGCATCCGGCCGGCGAGGGCGATCGCCTGGGCGTGGTTGCCGGAGGAGAAGGTCACGACACCGGCGCGCCGGGCGTCCGGCGACAGGGCGGAGATGGCGTTGTAGGCGCCGCGGAACTTGAAGGCTCCCATGCGCTGGAGGTTCTCGGCCTTGAAGAACAGGCGCGCGCCGCTGCGCTAGTCGGCGGTGCGCGAGGTCAGCACCGGCGTGCGGTAGGCCTGCCCCGCGATCCGCGCGGCGGCGATGACGACGTCGTCATAGGTGGGCAGCGACGGGCCGGTGGGCATGGGGCGCGGTGCGGGCGCGGCGGCGGTCATGAGGGCGTGTCCTGCTTCGGATCGGGATTCAGCCATCGTGGCGGCAGACGGCGGCGCGGTTCAAGTCAAAGAACGTCACGCCTGTCATGCATGGCGATGATGGGTCGAGCTTCCGTATGCCGGTCGAGACTGCGGAAACGGCTACCGGTTGGTGAAATCCGGCTTCCGCTTCGCGATGAAGGCGGCCATGCCCTCCTTCTGGTCCTGCGTGGCGAAGAGCGAGGCGAAGATTCGCCGCTCGAAGCGCAGCCCCTCGGCGAGCGTGACCTCGAAGGCGCGGTTGACCGCTTCCTTGGTCATCAGCACCGAAGGCAGCGACTTGGCGGCGATGGCGTCGGCCGCCTTCAGCGCCTCGGCCATCAGCTCGGCCAGCGGCACGATGCGCGCCACGAGGCCGGCGCGCTCGGCCTCATTGGCGTCCATCATCCGGCCTGTCAGGCACAGATCCATCGCCTTGGCCTTGCCGACCGCGTGGGTCAGCCGCTGCGTGCCGCCGGCGCCGGGGATGACGCCGAGATTGATCTCCGGCTGGCCGAACCTGGCGTTGTCGGCGGCGATGATGAAATCGCACATCATCGCCAGTTCGCAGCCGCCGCCGAGCGCGAAGCCCGCCACCGCCGCGATGATCGGCTTGCGGCGCTGGCCGATCCGGTCCCAGTCGGCGAACTTGTCGTCGAGGTAGGTTCCCGGAAAGGTGCGCTCCTGCATGTCCTTGATGTCGGCCCCGGCGGCGAAGGCCTTCTCCGACCCCGTGATGACCATGCAGCCGATCGCGGCATCCTTTTCGAAACCGTCGATCGCGGCGTTGACCTCGCCGATGAGCTGTCCGTTCAGCGCGTTCAGGGCTTGCGGCCGGTTCAGCGTGATGACGCCGACCTTGCCTTTCACCTCGACGAGAATGGTCTCATGAGCCATGGCGGCCTCCCGGATGTGCGTCGTTGCAGGCAGCTTTAGCGGGAGGCGGCCGGAGGGTCCATGTGCGGGCGCGCAATGCCGTCTGGGGTCAGCGTCTCGGCTGGCACGCCTCGCAATAGAAGGTCGAGCGCCCCGATTGCACCAGCCGCTTCACCGCCGCGCCGCAACCCGGAGCGACGCACGCCTCGCCCTCGCGGTCGTAGACGCGAAACCGGTGCTGGAAGTAGCCGAGCGAGCCATCGGCGTGCGCGAAGTCGCGCAGGGTCGAGCCGCCGGAGACGATCGCCTCCTCCAGGACCTCGCGAATGATCCGCGCCAGCCGGTGCGCCGCCTCGCGCGGGCGGCCCGTCGGCGTGGCGATCGAGCCGGCCCCGGCCTGCGGGTGCAGCCCGGCGCGAAACAGCGCCTCGCAGACATAGATGTTGCCCAGCCCCGCGACGAGCCGCTGGTCGAGCAGGGCCGCCTTCAACGGTGCGGACTTGCCCGCGAAGAGCCTCGCCAGCGTCTCTCCGGAGAGTTCGTTGCCGAGCGGCTCGATGCCCATCCCGTCGAAATGCCTCGAGCGCGCGAGTTCGGCGCGCGGCGCAAGGTCCATGAAGCCGAAGCGGCGCACGTCGTTATAGGTGACGCGCGCGCCGCTTGCGAAGTGGAAGACGACATGGTCATGGACAACATGCCGGCCGATCTCGTTGTAGTAGGCGCCGGGCTCGGTCGGAGGTGCACCGGCCGCCTCGACCACGAAGCGTCCGCTCATGCCGAGATGCATGATCAGCGCCTGCCCGTCGTCGAGATCGGCGATCAGGTATTTCGCCCGCCGCGAGAGCGCCTCGATCCGCCGGCCGGTCAGGCGCGCGACGAAGTTCTCGGGCAGTGGAAAGCGCAGGTCGGGCCGGTTCTGCTCGACGCGGGCGAAGACCTGCCCCAGCATGGCCGGCTCCAGCCCGCGCCGGACGGTCTCGACCTCGGGAAGTTCGGGCATCCGCGTCCACTCTTGAAGCATGCGTCGAGACGGGCCGCGACAAGGCCCGCGCGTTTGGCTATGCATCGCATCACCAAAGCACAAGAGCAGCAAAGCCGTGACAGCAGCCTCCGACGACACCCATTTCGGCTACGAGACCGTGCCGCTCGCCGAGAAGCAGGGCCGGGTCGACGACGTCTTCCACAAGGTCGCCGGCCGCTACGATCTGATGAACGATCTGATGTCGGGGGGTCTGCACCGGCTCTGGAAGGATGCGCTGATCACGGCGCTGAAACCGGCGAAGGACCGGCCCTTCCGGCATCTCGACGTTGCCGGCGGCACCGGCGACGTGGCCTTTCAGGTGCTGAACGCCGGCGGGCCGCAGACCGACGTGACCGTGCTCGACATCAATGACGAAATGCTCGGCGTCGGCCGCGAGCGCGCGGTCAAGCGCTTTCCGGAGGACGACCGCATCCGCTTCGTGCAGGGCAACGCTGAGGAACTCAGCCTGCCCGACGCGCATTTCGACGCCTACACGATCGCCTTCGGCATCCGCAACGTGCCGCGCATCGACCGGGCGCTGGCCGAGGCCCATCGCGTCCTGAAGCGGGGCGGGCGATTCCTCTGCCTCGAATTCAGCCATGTCGACGTGCCGTTGCTCGACAATCTCTACGAGGCCTATTCCTTCAACGTGATTCCGCGGCTCGGGCGCATCGTGACGGGCGAGGCCGAGCCCTACCAGTATCTGGTCGAGTCCATCCGCAGGTTCCCGAAACCGCAAGCCTTCGCCGGCATGATCGAGGACGCCGGCTTCCGCCGGGCGATGTTCACGCCGATGACCGGCGGCGTCGTGGCGCTGCATTCCGGCTGGAAGCTGTGAGGGCTCGACCCCGCCTGTTTGCCGCGCGACGCGTCCCGTCCCCCC
>JAKFWE010000092.1 GCA_021732895.1 Allobosea sp.
CACCGGCCCCGCCAGCGCGATCCTCGACGACTTCGTGTTGCGCCGACGCGGCCTCGCCTACGATGCGGATGGGGCGCTCGCCGCCAGCGGTCGCGTCCATGGCGACCTCGTCGCCGGTTTCATGGAGAATCCGTATTTCGACCGCCCAGCCCCGAAATCGCTCGACCGCAACGATTTCCATCGCCGCGCGCAGGTGGTCGAGCCGCTCTCGGACGAGGACGGCGCGGCGACGCTCGCCGCCTTCACCATCGAGAGCCTGGTCGCGGCTTTGCGCCATGTCCCGCGCGCGCCGTCGCGCTGGCTCGTCGGCGGCGGCGGGCGGCTGAACCGGCATTTCATGGTGCGGCTGGGCGAGCGCCTCGGCGTGCCCGTCGAACCGGTCGAGGCCGCCGGTTGGGACGGCGACGCGCTGGAGGCGCAGACCTTCGCCTATCTGGCGATCCGCTCGGTCAAGGGCTTGGCCCTCAGCTTGCCGTCGACGACGGGCGTGCCCGAGCCGCTGACGGGCGGGCGGCTGAATGGAGTGCGGTGAGCTGAGCTGGAGTCCGATCGATTCGAGCCGGTCGCGGTCGAGCCCTTCCCGCAGGCGCATCTCGACCTCGTTCTGAACGGCGCGCTCGTTCTTCCCCCCTGGATGGTGCGCGGCGCGACCGGTCCGGCCCCGAAGCCTCTTCCGCCTCGGGGCCGGGCTCCAGGCTCAGGCGAGCATGCCGTCGCGCTCGAAGCGCCGCGACATCCACAACAGCCCGGCGGCGATCAGCACGACGACGGTGAGCACGATGACCTGCGGCGCGCCCATCACGGCGAAGATGCCTTCGGTGATGTCGCCGATATAGAGCACGACGTAGCCGGCGAGCGAGGCGGCGAAAACGGGGGTGGCCAGCCGGTTCCGCAGCATCAGCAGCCCTGAACCGATGAGCCCGCCGAAGACGCCGATGGCGAAGGCGAGGTTCATCCAGAGCGGGATCGCGGCATAGGCCTGGGCCTGGGCGGCGGTCATACCCTGGGCCATGAGATCGGCCTGGGAGCCGAAAACCGAACCCTGGAACTGGTAGACGCCGTAGACATTCCAGACGAGGCCGAGACCGGCCGCGATCCAGAACCAGAGGGGCAGCTTCTTTTCAGCGATGGCGAGCGACATGATGGATACTCCTGTTGGGTGAGGGACATTGGTCGTCCGAGCGCGCTCCCGCGCCCGTTTCCCGCGCTGATGACGTTCGACACGGGGGAATTTCGACACGGCCGGGCGCATTCTCGCGCGATGATGGGCGGCTGCGGCCATGGTTTCGCCGATCACTCGGCGGCCTCCGGCGGCGCACGGGCCGCGGAGGCCCCGCCTGCATCCGCGACGAGCGCCGGAGCGGCCGCCGGGCGCGCCGCAGCCTCGCTGCGGGCGCGGAACCAGGCGGCGTAAAGCGGCTCGCCGCATCGGCCTGCGCGGCGCGCTCGCGGCCGGCAGCGCGGCCAACCCGTCCCGCAGTCTCCACCAGCACCATGCCGGCCGCCAGCCAGCCCATCGAGGCGCGGGTCGGCAAGGCGCTCTGTCGAGGAGGCGAGGGAGCTGTCGTCATGGTCACATCCAGCCTTGCGCGCCACTGTTAGATGACGATCATAATCTTATTGAAAAGATTATGATCATCCTCTATCTTGTCAAGGCGAAACGGCGCTGGAGGAGCAGGCGATGAGACTGTCGCGCGAAGCGATGGCCCGGAACCACGAACGGATCGTCGAGGCGGCCGGGCGGCTGCTGCGCGAGCGCGGGATCGAGGGAACCAGCGTCGGCGACGTGATGAACGCCGCCGGCATGACCCATGGCGGCTTCTACCGTCATTTCGACTCAAAGGACGCTCTCGTCGCGGCGGCTGCGGCGGCGAGTTTCACGGCCCTGACGACCGGCATCGACCAGCGCGTCTCCCGGGAGGGCGATGAGGCGGCCATGTCCGCCTATGTCGCCGACTATCTTTCGGCGCTGCATGTCGCCCATCCCGAGCGCGGCTGCCCGATTGCGGCGCTCGGCATCGAGGCCGGCCGCGCGGGCGAGCCGGTCCGCGCCGCCTTTGCGGGCGGCGCGGCCGCCATTCTGGCTCGCCTCACGCGGCCGGATCCGGAGGATCGGGCGGCGCGCGAGGCCGCCTTGCGTCAGCTCGCGATGATGGTCGGCGCGGTCGTGATCGCGCGGGCCGTCGGAGAGCATCCGCTCGGCGCCGAGACGCTCGCGGCCTGCGCGGCGATCCGCCTCGACAAGAACGCCACGGGGGCGAGCGACATGCCCCCGCCTGCTTCGCCCGGCGACTGAGCCGAAACAATCGTCCGGGCGCTGTCGAAACCGGTGCCGTCAGAACGTCATGCCGATGGGAACGACCGGGCGAACGGCCGATGGCCGGGTCGCCGCGCGCCGCTGGCGCGAGGACCATGCGCTGGCCATCATGGCTCATCTCGAGCAGGCCGTCGCCCCGCAAGACGATTCGCCCGAGCCCGGCGGGACCGTGCGCAGGTAAGGAGCATTTGCATGTCGGCCGGCCTGATTGCGCTCGTCGTGCTGGCGGCGGTCGCCGTGGCGCTCCTGAGCGCGAAGCGGCTGATGGCGCTGTCGATCGAGCAGTTCGCGCATGAGCGCGGCCTGACCGACCTCACGCCAGCGCAGCAGCGCGAGCGCTACCGGGCCGAACTCGCCGATTACGACAGCCTGCCGATCCGGCTCGGCCCGGTCTGGCGCCACCTCGCCGCGCGGCGGCAACTGCGGCGGCTGGCCTTGCCGCTCGGGGGGCTTGCGCTCGGCGTGCTCGCGCCGATCGGTATCGTCGTCGCAGGATTGTTCGGACGGTCCCTTGGTTGACGGCGACGGCCCCGAGGATCGCAGGACAGCGCTCCCGAAGCGTGATGATCGACGGTCGGCGACCGTTTCCGTCCGAGCAAGCAGGCGCGCCGGCGAGATGCTGGCGGGCTTCTTCGACGTCGAAGCCATGCTCCTGCGCGATTGGCGCGCTTCTGCGATCTGCGGAGGGCGACGTCAGAACTGCTGGTCGCCGGCGATCCGTCCGTCCTCCATGGTGATGATGCGATCGGCCATTTCGAGGATACGGTTGTCGTGGGTGACCATCAGCGTGGTCGTGCCGCGCTCGCGGCCGAGACGCTTCAGCAGGGAGACCACCTCATGGCCGCTGTCCTTGTCGAGGGCGGCGGTCGGTTCATCGGCGAAGATCACGTCGGGATTGCCGACGAGCGCGCGGGCGACGGCGACGCGCTGTTTCTGGCCGCCGGAGAGATTGCCGGGCAGATACTCCATGCGCTCGCCCAGCCCGAGCATGGCCAGCATGTGGGTGCAGGCCTCGCGCCAGCGCCGCATCGCCGTCGCACCGTGGACCTCGAGACCCATTCGCACGTTCTGGATCGCCGTGAGGCTCTCATGAAGATTATGGGCCTGGAAGATGAAGCCGAGCCGGCGTCGGCATTGCACCAGAACGTCCTCGCTGGCGCCGTTGAGCTCTTGCCCCAGCAGTTTGACGCTGCCCGCCTGAACGTCTCGCAGGCAGCCGATCAGCGTCAGGACGGTGGTCTTGCCGGAGCCCGACGCCCCCATCAGGATGACGAGCTAGCCGCGCCTGACGGTGAGATCGACGCCGAACAGGACCTGTTTTCGACCTTCGCCCTCGCCGAAATGATGGTTGAGCCCGGACACCGCGATTGGCGGGACGGCGGCGGGGGGGCGGTTCTGCTGCGGGTCGGGCGCTTTCGGGCGTTCGATGGCGCGGGTGATCATGATGAGCCTCAGAACAGATCGGCCGGATCGGCGTTGGCGAGCCGCCGGGTCGCGATCGCGCCGGAGATCGTGCACATCGCGATCGTCGCGATCAGGACGAAGACGGGCCGCGTCAGCGACATCGCGATCGGCAGTCCGGTGACGATCGCGACGACCTGGTAGAGACCGAGCGCGATCAGAACGCCGGGGATGAAGCCGAACAGCGCAAGAATCACCGCCTCCTCGAAGACGATGCCGAGGAAGAAGCGCTGTGGGTAACCGATCGCCTTGAACGTCGCGTATTCCTTGAGATGGTCGGCGACGTCGGTCGAGAGCACCTGGTAGACGATGATGATCCCGACCAGCCCGCCGATCACGACCCCGAAGCCGAAGATGATGCCGATCGGCTTCTGCGTGGTCTGGAAGGACTGATCCTTGTCCTGCGCCTGCTCGATCGTGCGCACGACCGTGTCGCTGGCGGGCAGGCTCGCACGCAGAGCCGCGGCGACCGTCTCCACATCCACTCCCGGAGCGACCCTGACGAGCACATGATTGGGCGCGCCCGCGACGCGCTGTTTGAACAGCCGCAGGAAGGTCTGGTCGGAGACGACGAGATAGCCGTCGGCGGAGAAGCCGCCGCCGATCTCGAAGGCGCCGACCACCGTCACCGTGCGGCTGTTGGCCTCGAATGTGTAGGGCGTGCCGGCCTCGATCGCCGGGATCAGGTCCTCGGGAATGTTGCGAGTTCGGCGGTCGATCAAGGCGACGTCGGCAAGCTTGAGCTGGTCTCTCGCCGCCAGCAGGGCGTCGGACCGGAACACCGGCGCATTGGGATCGACGCCGAACACATCGAGCGTTCTGATGGTGCCGTCCGGCTGCTTCCAGTCCAGCCGCCCGTAATAGAGCGGCGTGACGTCTACGACGCCTGGAACCGCCAGCGCCTGGTACATGCGCTGTCGCGGAAGAGGGCTGCCGTCCTGGAGCGTGTTGGCGTCCGAGGCCTGCACCAGAATCTGTCCGTCCATCAGGCGGTAGGGCAGCTTGATGCTCTCGATCAGCGCCCCCAGAAACCCCAGCTGCATGAAGATCAGGATGTTGGCGAAGGCGACGCCGGCGAGCGCCGCGGCGAAGCGCGTGCGGTTATGCGTCAGTTGCAGCCAGCCGATCGGCAGCCGCCCGAAGAGGGAGGTCAGAAGCGCGGTCATGGCGCGCTCGCGACGATGCGGGCCGTCACCTGCAGATTGGTGAAACGCCTGGCGATCTCGGCGGAGCCCGGCGCCAGCGCGACATGCACGATGACGACGCGCGCATCGGTGTTGGCGGCTGGCGTCGCGTCGGTCGCGGTCTGTCGCCTGACCTCGTAGCCCAGGCGCGTCACCGAGCCTTCGAGAGGCCGGGACAACGCGTCGGCCTCCAGCCTGACCTCGGCGCCGACCGCGACCCGGCCGATCAGGGTCTGGTAGACCTCGATCTCCGCCGTCATCGCGTCGATGTCGCCGAGATTGACGACGCCCTGGCTGCCGGGCTTCTCGCCGGGGCGGACATGGATCGTCAGGATCGTGCCGGCGATCGGCGCGCGCGCATAGGCCTTGTCGAGTTCGATCCGCGAGCGCTAGACCTCGACATGCGCGGCTTCGAGCGCGCGCTGCGCCACCACGATGTCGGGCTGATCCTCGACGCGGTCGAACAGATAGCGCGACAGGGTCGCCTTCGCCCGCTCGACATCCTGCACGGCCTGCTC
>JAKFWE010000470.1 GCA_021732895.1 Allobosea sp.
TCCTCGCCGGATCCCACGGGTTGCGCGCCAGCTTATGGAAGCTCTACAGGCCCGACGAGAGCATGCCGAAATCCGGCATCGTCGTCTTGGCGAGAATGACGCAGCCGGCCTCGCGCAGCCGCGCCGCCGGAGGCGCGTCTTCCCTCGCGGGTTCGAGCGCGCGCGCCGCCGTGCCCAGCGGCACGGGCTCGCCCTTCGTGGCGATGTTCTCCTTGATCGTGCAGGGCACGCCGTCGAGCGCCAGCGCCTCGCCCCTGCGCCAGCGCGCCTCAGAGGCGCGGGCCATCGCGAGCACGGCGTCGGGATCGAAGGCGTAGAGCGCGTTCAGATGCGGCTCGCAGGCCTCGATCCGCGCGATCACGGCCTGCGCGACGGCGACCGGGGAGAGCGCTCCCGACCGATAGGCCGCCAGCAGATCGGCTGCGCTCATGTCGGCGAGGTCTGTCATCGCAAGTCCTCCTCCCGCCCCGCGCAACCTGTCATCGCACGCGCCGCAGACGCGGGTCGATGGCGTCGCGCAGTCCGTCGCCGAGCAGGTTGAAGCCGAGCACGCTGAGCGCGATCGCCGCGCCCGGAAAGATCGCGAGCCAGGGCTGCACCGCCATGAAGGTCTGCGCCTCGTTGAGCATGCGTCCCCAGGACGGCGCGGGCGGCTGCGCGCCCAGCCCGAGATAGGACAGGCCGGCTTCGGCCAGCACGGCGAGCGCGAACTGGATCGTCGCCTGCACCACGAGCACGCCGGCGATGTTGGGCAGCACGTGCGCCCATGTGATCCGCCAGTCGGTCAGCCCGGCCGCGCGCGCGGCCTGGACGAAATCGCGCGTCCAGACCTGGAGCGCCGCTCCTCGCGCCAGCCGCGCGAAATAGGGCAGGTTGAGCACGCCGATGGCGATGACCGCATTGAGGATTCCGGGCCCGTGGATCGCCGCCATCATGATCGCGGTCAGCACCGCCGGGAAGGCGTGGGTGAAATCGGCCATGCGCATGACCAGGTTGTCGATCAGCCCGTCGCGCCGCACCGCCGCCAGCAGCCCGAGCCCCGTGCCGGCGACGAGCCCGAGCCCGACCGCGCCGAGCCCGACCAGCAGCGAATTGCGCGCGCCGACCATGATCATCGAGAAGACGTCGCGGCCGAACGGATCTGTCCCGAACCAGTTGCCTGCGGAAGGCGGCTTCAGCCGGTTCAGGATCGCGAGCTGCGTCGGCGGGTGCGGCGTCCAGACGAGCGACAGAAGCGCGATCAGGACGACGAGCCCGCTCAGGGCCGCCCCGATCAGGAAGGACGGCCCCGTCCACCAGCGCGGTCGGCGCGCGGAGGCGATGGCGGCTGGCGCGTTCACGCCCGTCGCCTCAGCCGCGGGTCGATCAGCCCGTAGAGAAGATCGACGGCGAAATTCGCCAGGATCGCCAGTGCGGCGAAGAGCATCACCAGATCCTTGACCACGATCAGGTCGTGCTGCGCGACGGACTGGAACACGAGCCGGCCCAGCCCCGGCAGGGCGAAGACGTTCTCGATGATGATCGCGCCGGCGATCAGCACCGAGAACTGCAGACCGAGGATCGTCACGACCGGGATCAGGGCGTTGCGCAGGGCGTGCCGATAGAGCAGGGTTCGCGACGCCAGCCCCTTGGCGCGCGCCGTTCGCACGAAATCCTCCTGCAGCGCGTCGAGCATGGCCGAGCGCGTCAGCCGGGCCAGGATCGCGGCCTGCGGCAGGGCCAGCGCCACGGCCGGCAGCAGCAGCGAGCGGGCGCCGGGCCAGAAACCCGCCTGCCAGCCCGGAAAGCCGCCGGAGGGCAGCCAGCCCAGGCCGATCGCGAAGACCAGCACCAGCAGCAGCCCGAACCAGAAATTAGGAATGGCGAGGCCGATCTGGGCGAAGGCCATCGCCGCGAGATCGAGCGGCCCGTTGTGGTTTGCGGCCGCGACGACGCCGAGCGGCACGCCGATGGCGCAGGCGAGCAGCATCGCAGCCAGCGCCAGCGGCGCCGTCACCGCCATGCGCTCGCCGATCAGTTGCGAGACCGGCACGCGGTAGGTGTAGCTCAGGCCGAGATCGCCGGTGATGAGACCGCCGATCCAGGCGAGGAAGCGCAGCGGCGCCGGCCGGTCGAGCCCCATCTCGGCGCGCAGGGCCGCCAGCGCCTCCGGAGCGGCGTTGAGCCCGAGCGTGACGGCGGCGGGATCGCCCGGCAGCACCTCCAGCATCAGGAAGATGATAAGGGCCGAAGCCGCCAGCGTGACCACGCAGGAGGCGAGCCGGCCGCCGAAGAGCCGCAGCATGGTCAGCGTCCGGCCGACAGGGCGCGGCGCAGGTTCAACGCCACGCCACTTCGGCCAGCGGCGTGATCGGCAGCGGCCAGTCGGTCCACATCCCGCTCAACCCGGCCGCCGTGACGGTGATCTTGGGCAGCACGAACAGATAGCCGTTGACCGCATCGCGGGCCAGCACGCGCTGCGCCTCCCGGTAGAGCGCGTTGCGCTCGGCCTCCGGCAGGGTCGTCTCGATCTTCGCGATCAGCGCCCTGAATTCGGGGTTCCTGTACTGGAAATAATAGTCGTCGCGGGCGTAGTTTCCGATGTCGAGCGGCTCGGTATGGGCGATCACGCTGAGGTCGAAATCGCGGCCCCGGAAGACGCGCTCCAGCCATTGCGGGAATTCGAGCTGCTCGATCCGCGCGTTGATCCCGATCTGGCCCAGCAGCGCCGCGATGATCTCGCCGGAGCGCCGCGCATAGGCCGGCGGCGGCAGCTTCAGGGTGCAGGAGAAGCCGTTGGGATGGCCGGCCTGCGCCAGAAGCGCCTTCGCCCTGGCGAGATCGACCGCGTAGGTGTTCGTCAGATCGACATAGGCCGGGTGCAGCGGCGAGAAATGGCTGCCGATCAGGTCGACGTTGAAACCGTAGACGCCGAGCGCGATGGTCTTGCGATCCAGCACATGGGCGATGGCCTGGCGCACGCGCAGATCGTCGAAGGGCGGTCTGCCGTTGTTGGTGGCGAGGATGACCTCGCCTTCGGTCTTGCCGAAGCTCACGCTGAGCCTCGGGCTCGCCCTGAGCTGCGGCACGGCCTCGGGCGCGGCGAGATTGGTCTGAGCGTCGACGTCGCCGGCCAGCAGCGAGGCGACCTGCGCCTGCGGATCGGAAATGAAGCGGAAGGTCGCCCTGGCGAGCGCCGGCTTTGGGCCCCAGTAATCGTCGAAACGCGCCAGTTCCAGCCGGTCGCCGCGATTCCACCGCACGAACCGGAAAGGCCCGGTGCCGACGGGATTGGTCCTGTTGGCGGCGGCCGTCGCCGGCGAGACGATCACGGCGTCGCCCCAGGCCAAGCCGTAGAGGAAATTCGCCGTCGGCTGTTTCAGCGTGATCACGACCGTCAGCGGATCGGGCGTCGCGATCGACGCGATCGGCGCGAAGATCTGGCGCTGGGCGTTGGTCGAGTCGGGCGCGACGGCGCGTTCGAACGAGAACCTGACCGTTTCGGCGGAGAACGGCGCGCCGTCATGGAAGCGCACGCCGCTGCGCAGCCTGAACGAATGGACCAGGTTGTCGGCCGCGACCTCCCAGCTTTCGGCGAGTCCGGGCACGATCCTGCCCGTCCGGTCCATCCTGACCAGACCCTCGTAGATGTTCTGCAGCGTCACCTCGCGGATCGCCTGCGCCGCGCCCGAGGTCGGATCGAGCGTCGGCGGCTCCAGCGTCATGGCGATGACGACGCTGTCCTTGCCGGATGCGAGAGTCTGGGCCTGTGCGAGGGCCCGGCCGGAAAGCTGCGCCGCCAGCGCGGCGAGGCCGGCTCCGGCGATCAGATCGCGGCGCGTCGTCATGATCCGTCTCCAGCCCGTTTCGCGGCGCAAGATGGCGTCTCAGGCAAGCGCCGCGCAAGTCCGCGCGTCGGGCGGCGGGCATGCAACCCCGGAACAGCGCCGGTCGGGCTGGCCTTTCAGACGAAATAGCCGGGGTGTTGGTTCCGCAGATTGACCAGGTCGGGCAGCAACGTGCCCAGATGCGTCCGCATCGCGGCTTCCGCCGCCGGGCCGTCGCCCCGGCGCAACGCGTCGAGGATGGACAGATGCTCGAGGATCACCATCGCCATTCGGCCCGGCACCGGCAGCGTCATGCGGCGGCAGCGGTCGATCTGGCTCTTCGCAGCCTGCGCCACCCGCCAGATGCCGGGATAGCCGGCCGCGCTAGCGAGCGTTTCGTGGAAGGCTTCGTCGGCCAGGTGAAAGCCTTCCTGATCCCCGGTGTCGAAGGCCTCGTGCTGGCGCGCCACCGTGGCGTCGAGCCGCGCGATCATGCCGTGCTAGGCGATGCGCGCCACCTCGGCCACCGTCGCGCATTCGAGCGCCTGACGAATGAACACCGCTTCCGGAATCGCCGCGACGGGTATGCGCGCCACGAAGGTGCCGGCCTGCGGGAATATCTCGACCAGCCCCTCCTCCTTGAGCCGGATCAGCGCCTCGCGAACCGGCGTGCGGCTCAGCCCGAAACGCAAGGTCAGCTCCTTTTCGACCAGCGGCGCGCCGGGTTTGAGCTGCATCTCGAGGATGGCGCGCCGGAGTTCGTCCTGCACCTGCGAGGCGGCGGTGGCCCGGCCGATCGGCTTGACCATGCCTTGCGGATTGCGCCGGGGGCGCGGCGCCGCGCGCTCTGGCGGAGAGAAGTCTGCAGTCTCCGACATCGGCTTTCCCGCCCCGCCGCCCGCGCCACCTCGCATCGCATCGCATCGCGATCGAGCCCTCGCGCAAGCGCTAGCACGGTGCCGTTTGACTTGCTAGTATATTAGTATATTGACCACGCCGGAGCGCCGCCGCTATGGTCCGCCGTCGCTCCGGAGAGCCTGCGCATGCTGCTGCACGATGATCGCCTGTTTCCTGCCGAGCCAGTGACGCGCAGCATCGCGCGCCGGCTTCACGCCGGGATTCGCGATCTTCCGATCGTCTCGCCGCATGGCCACACCGATCCGCGCTGGTTCGCCGAGAACGAGCCCTTTCCCGATCCTGCGACGCTCTTCGTCAAGCCGGACCACTACATTTTCCGCATGCTCTATTCGCAAGGCGTCCGGCTGGAGCAACTCGGCATCGCCCGCAAGGACGGCGGCCCGGTCGAGGCCGACCCGCGCGCGATCTGGCGGCTTTTCGCCAGCCACTGGCGTCTGTTTCGCGGCACGCCGACCAGGCTCTGGTTCGAGCATGCCGCCTCGACCCTCTTTGGCGTCAACGAGCGCCTGAGCGCGGACAATGCCGACAGCATATACGACCGTATCGCGGAACGGCTGGGCGAGCCCGAATTTCGGCCGCGAGCGCTGTTCGAGCGCTTCGACATCGAGGCGATCGCAACCACCGAGAGCGCGCTCGACGATCTGCGCTGGCACGACATGATCAGGGCCTCCGGCTGGGGCGGCAAGGTCGTCACGGCCTACCGGCCAGACAGCGTCGTCGATCCTGAATTCGAGGGTTTCGCC
>JAKFWE010000176.1 GCA_021732895.1 Allobosea sp.
GGACGAAAATCTCCGGCCGTGCCGAATTCATGGAGCTGCTCGAGTTCAGCTTCTCGGAAAGGACCAAGCTATGACAGCCGCGACCATGCAGGTCGGCGCGATGCGCGCGGCCCCCAATGAATCGACGCGGATCGCCCAGCAGGACACGCTGCTGACCCCGCGCTTCTACACCACCGATTTCGAGGAACTCGACAGGGTCGACGTCTCCTCGGTGCGCGAGGAATGGGACGCGCTGATCGCCGAGATGAAGAGCGACCCCAACAAGGGCCATTTCACCCGCAACGCCGAGTGGAAGCTCGAACTGGAGAAGATCCCCGAGCCGCTGCGCAAGGAGTTCATCGACTTCCTGATCTCGTCGCTGACTGCCGAGTTCTCGGGCTGCGTGCTCTATGCCGAGATGAGGAAGCGCGGCAAGAACCCCGACATCTGCGAGCTGTTCAAGTACATGAGCCGCGACGAGGCCCGCCATGCCGGCTTCATCAACGACGCGCTCAAGGAGTTCCATATCGGCGTCGATCTGGGCTTCCTGACCAAGGCCAAGAAATACACCTTCTTCAAGCCGAAATTCATCTTCTACGCGACCTATCTCTCCGAGAAGATCGGCTACGCCCGCTACATCACGATCTACCGGCACCTCGAGCGCAATCCCGACAAGTGCTTCCATCCGATCTTCAAATGGTTCCGCGAGTGGTGCAATGACGAGTTCCGCCATGGCGAGGCCTTCTCGCTCCTGATGCGGGCCAACCCGCATCTGCTCACCGGCGGCAACAAGCTCTGGGTGCGGTTCTTTCTGCTGGCGGTCTATGCGACGATGTATGTGCGCGACCATGTCCGGCCGGAGTTCCACAAGGCGCTCGAGATCGACCCGACCGAATACGACTACGAGGTCTTCCGCATCACCTCGGAGATCTCGAAGCAGTGCTTCCCCGTCGTGCTCGACACCGACAACCCCAAGTTCCGGGCCGGGCTGGAGCGGGTCCGCACCTTAAGCCTCAAGATCGCCGACGCGGCCGAAAAGGGCCAGACGATCCGCAAGCTCGGCCTTCAGGCGCAGGTCGGCGCGACTCTGGCGCGGCTCTATCTGATGCCGACGATCAGGAACGACCTCCCCGCCACCAGCCGGCTGCAGCCGGCCTACTGAGGAGACGTGAGCGTCTTGGCGACCTACGGCATGCCGATCGTCGCGACCTTGTTCGCCTGGTGGTTCTCCACCGGGGCGATCCTGTTTCTCGACGGCCTGCCGCGACGGACCTTCCGCTGGAGTTTCGGCGTCGCCACGCTCGTCGCGCTCGCGGCGCTGTGGGGGCTCTTCGCCACCGCCGACGAGACCAGCGTCGCCGGGGCCTACATCGCCGTGTTCTGCGCGCTGATGCTGTGGGGCTGGAACGAGATGGCGTTCCTGTTCGGCTATGTCACCGGGGCCAATCGCGCGCCCTGCCCGCCCGAGGCGCGCGGTTTCGCCAGGTTCGCCGCCGCGACGCAGGCGATCCTGCATCACGAACTGGCGCTGCTCGCCTCGCTCGCCCTCGTCGCCGCCGTGACCTGGGGCGGCGGGAATTCCTTCGGGCTCGCGACCTTCGCCGTGCTCTTCGCGATGCGCCTCTCGACCAAGCTCAACATCTTCCTCGGCGTGCCCAACACGACGGTCGAGTTCCTGCCGGCGCATCTGGGCTATCTCAAGTCGTATTTCCGACAGAGGCCGATGAACCTGCTGTTTCCGCTCTCGGCGACCGCCGCGACCCTGCTCGGCGCCTTCCTGGTCCACAAGGTCGCGCTGGCGCCCGATCCGTTCAGCGCGACCGGATTCGCGCTGCTGGCGACGCTGGCCGTGCTCGGGTTGATCGAACACTGGTTCCTGGTCGTGCCGCTGCCCGTCGCCGATCTCTGGGCCTGGGGTTTGCGCTCGCACGAGGCGGCCAGGCCCGCTCCTCTCGCGCGCGCGGCCGGCCCGGTTCCGCGCGGCGTCGCCGAACCCGCGACACCGCGTGCCGTTTCGCCGTCGTCCTTGGTTGCCTAGAACTGGAATGGCTTGCAGGAGGCCTTCGATGGACTACGAGAATTTTTTCCGCAAGGAGCTCGACGGCCTCCGCAAGGAAGGCCGCTACCGGGTCTTCGCCGATCTCGAGCGCCATGCCGGCAAATTCCCGCGCGCCACCTTCCACGGCCCCGACGGCCCGCGCGAGGTGACCGTCTGGTGCTCCAACGACTATCTCGGCATGGGCCAGCACCCCGACGTGCTCGCCGCGATGCATGACGCGCTCGACGGCTGCGGCGCCGGCGCCGGCGGCACCCGCAACATCGCGGGCACCAACCATCACCACGTCCTGCTCGAGCGCGAGCTCGCCGACCTGCACGGCAAGGAAGCGGCGCTGCTGTTCAACTCCGGCTACATGTCGAACTGGGCCTCGCTCTCGACTTTCGCCGCGCGCATTCCCGACTGCGTCGTGCTGACCGATGCGCTGAACCACGCCTCGATGATCGAGGGCATCCGCCACTCGCGCGCCGACAAGGTCGTCTTCGCCCACAACGACCCCGACGACCTGCGCCGGAAACTGCGCGCCATCGATCCGCGCCGGCCCAAGCTGATCGCCTTCGAGTCGGTCTATTCGATGGATGGCGACATCGCGCCGCTGGCGGAGTTCTGCGACATCGCCGACGAGTTCGGCGCGATGACCTATCTCGACGAGGTCCATGCGGTCGGGCTCTACGGCGCGCGCGGCGGCGGCGTCTCGGAGCGCGACGGCGTCGCCGACCGGCTGACCGTGATCGAGGGCACGCTCGCCAAGGGTTTCGGCATCATGGGCGGCTATATCGCCGCCTCCGCCGCCACCTGCGACTTCATCCGCAGCTTCGCCTCGGGCTTCATCTTCTCGACCGCGCTGCCGCCGGCCCTCGCCGCCGGCGCGCTGGCCTCGATCCGCCATCTCAAGCAGAGCCAGAGCGAGCGCGCCGGCCAGCAGGACCGGGTGGCGGCCGTGCGGGCGCGGCTCGACGCGATCGGCATCCCGCATCTGCCCAATCCCAGCCACATCGTGCCGGTGATGGTATGCGACCCGGTGCTCTGCAAGCAGATCAGCGACGAGTTGCTGGAGCGCTTCGGCGTCTATGTCCAGCCGATCAACTACCCGACCGTGCCGCGCGGGACCGAGCGTCTGCGAATCACGCCGTCGCCGCTGCACAGCGACGCCGACATCGATCATCTCGTCGGCGCGCTGACGGCGATCTGGGGCCAGGTCGGTCTGAAGCTCGCCGCGTGAACGCGCCGGCCGTCGTTTCGCTCGTCTTCGAGCCCCTGCCCGAAGACGAGATGGCAGCCCGCATCGCCGCCTTCCTGGCGTCGATGCGGCGCAGACGGACGGTGCGCGATTTTTCCGCGAAGCCGGTGCCGCGCGAGATCATCGAGGCGGCGGTCGCGGTGGCGGGCACGGCGCCGTCCGGCGCCAACCAGCAGCCCTGGCACTTCGCCTGCATTCAGGACCCCGCGGTCAAGGCGCGGATTCGCGAAGGGGCGGAAGAGGAGGAACGCGCCTTCTACGCCGGCCGCGCTGGCGCCGAATGGCTCGACGCGCTGGCCCATCTCGGCACCGACGCCCACAAGCCCTTCCTCGAAACCGCGCCGTGGCTGATCGCAATCTTCGCGCAGCGCTGGGGGGTCGATGCGGAGGGTCGCAGGATCAAGCATTACTACGTGCCCGAATCGGTCGGCATCGCGGCCGGTTTCCTGATCGCCGCGCTGCACGACGCCGGGCTCGCGACGCTGACGCACACGCCCGCGCCGATGAATTTTCTCAACGCCATCTGCGGCCGGCCGGAGAACGAGAAGGCGCTCATCCTGCTCGTCGTGGGCTATCCGACTGAGGGCTGCACCGTTCCGGCGATCGCCAAGAAGCCGCTCGGCGAGATCGCGAGCTTTCTGTAGGGTCAGCCGTCGAGCCATGCGGCCTCGGCGCGGCGTCCGCGCCGATCCTGGCGGAGACGTCTTCCGGCGCCAGCGGCGCGAGCCAGATCGACAGCAGGGCGCTGACCACGCCGAGGAGCGCGAAAAGCCCCGCTCGGACCCACAGCCTTCGACCAAGCTGGGCGATCAGCCAACGCAGACGCACCGCCACATCAGCCCCCGAGCCCGTCTATCGGCACAACAGGAGGCGCGACGAAATGTTCCGCAGGTCGGGGCGCCGCGCTTCGGCGCCCGGCGATGCCTCAGGACGCAACCAGAGCGGGCCGGAAATTACTTCTTGTTTCCGTCAGGGCCGAACTGCTTGAGATAGGCGACGAGGTTGGTGATCTGGGCCTCGTCCTTCAGGCCGGGATAGACCATCTTGGTTCCCGGCGTCACGCCGCGCGGATCCTTGATGTAGGTGGTGAAATTCGCCTCGTCCCAGGTCTTGTCGAGGGCCTTGTAGGCGTTCGAGTAGCTGTAATTGGCGGCCGTGCCGGCCTTGCGCCCGTCGAACAGGCCGTTGAGCTGCGGCCCGACCCCGTTTCTGGCGGTCGGCCCGACCTGGTGGCAGGCGCGGCACTGCAGGAAGACCCGCTCGCCCGCGGCGGCGTCCTGCGCCTGGGCCGCGACCGGAGCGAAGGCGAGAAGCCCGCCGGCGACTGCGTAGGCAAACTGTTTCATGGTCAAAACCCTCCGTAGACCTGTTCCAATTCAACTAGAGCCTTGCAGGTTCCGCGCAAGGCCGAATTTGCGCTCGCGCTCAATATCCGCCCCGATCGCCATCACGGCCCCGCGATGTCGGCGGCGCCTGCCTTCGGCGCGGCAGGCCAGCCCGGTCGCAGGCGCAGCGACTCCTTCGTAGTGTATCGTCAACTGGACATCAATGTGTTAATCCAGCTTGACACAACCGACGACTCGACCAACCGTCGAAACCTGCGAAGGGGAGTGGAATGCCCGAAACCCCGATCCTCGACACAGTCGCCGTTCCCGCCCACATGCGCCACCTGACCGTGCCGCAGCTCAAGCAGCTCGCCGACGAACTGCGCGCCGAGACGATCGACGCCGTGTCCGTCACCGGCGGGCATCTCGGGGCGGGGCTCGGCGTGGTCGAACTCACCGTCGCGCTGCATCACCTGTTCGACGCGCCGCGCGACACCCTGATCTGGGATGTCGGCCACCAGGCCTATCCGCACAAGATCCTGACCGGACGGCGCGACCGCATCCGCACATTGCGCCAGGGCGGCGGCCTTTCCGGTTTCACCAAGCGCGAGGAAAGCGA
Organism: Allobosea sp.; assembly: GCA_021732895.1. GTDB lineage: Bacteria > Pseudomonadota > Alphaproteobacteria > Rhizobiales > Beijerinckiaceae > Allobosea. The sequence continues at coordinate 5,220 of JAKFWE010000176.1, forward strand.
ATACGACCCCTTCGGCGCGGCCCACACCTCGACCTCGATCTCGTCGGCGCTGGGTTTCGCGGTCGCCCGCGACCTGAAGGGCGAGACCGGCCATGTCGTGGCGGTGATCGGCGACGGCGCGATGTCGGCCGGCATGGCCTACGAGGCGATGAACAACGCCGGCGCGCTGGGCAAGCGCCTGATCGTCATCCTCAACGACAACGACATGTCGATCGCGCCGCCG
>JAKFWE010000392.1 GCA_021732895.1 Allobosea sp.
CATGTAGTGCAGATCGGCGAAGACGAGGCGGCGATCGTGGACGCGGCCCTCGGCGATGAGCGCGAGTTCGTCCCAGCGGTCGCCGACGTCGACGCCTTCGAGCTCGAGCCGCTGAAGCAGCGAGGCGGCGTTGGCGAGATCGCGGAAATCATCGGTCGGCACGGCCCGCACGGCGGTGTCGTAAAGGTCGAGCACGGCGTCGATCGCGCCGAGCTCGAGCTGGAACAGCGCCATGTGCCAATGCAGATGGAAGCCGAAATTGCTGCAATGCTCCCAGTTTCGCGAATATCCGAGCCAGGCGACGCCGTCCCGCGCCCGGCCGGTCATCTCGAAACAATGGGCCACGGCATGGCGGCCCCAGGCGTCGCGCGGCGCCAGCACCACGGCCTCGCGGCCCATCGCCTCGGCCTCGGGCAAATGGCCGAGTTCCTCGAGCGCGAAGGCCTGGCAGCCGCGGACATAGCCTGACGTGGCGCTGCTGTCGGCGAAGGTCGCCAGCGCCGTCGCGCCGGCGCGCGCCATGCCCTTGATGTCGCCGATCATGAAGCGGATCGCCTGGACCAGCTTGAACGCCAGCGCGTCGCGCGGCCAGTCGGACAGCACGACCTCGAAGACGTCGGCGGCGCGGGCGGGTTCGCCGTCGAGCCAGAGCTGGAGGGCGGCGATGTAGCGGCGCTCGCGCTCCGGCGTCGGGCGGGCGGCGGCGCAGGCGCGCGCCGTGACGAGGCAGGCCTGCGCCTGGGCGACGAGTTCGGCCCGCGCCAGCGTGAGCAGCAGCAAGCCCTTGGTGGCGTGGCCCTGAGCGAAGAGCGGATCGGCGGCCAACGTCTTGGCGAGATCCTCGGGCGCCTTGCGGGCATGGGCGAGAATCGCCTCGACGGTCTCGTTCCAATGCCCGGCCGCGTCCTCGCCGCCGAGGCTGGTGGCGTTGCCGTAGGCGTCGCTGATCATGGAATTCCTCGCCATCGCGCCCTGTCCGGACAGTTCGGAAATTCTCTATCAGCCCCTGATTCCAGTGGTTTTCACGTTCTGGCCGAAAGCAATAACTGTTTCGTGACGTGATTTTCGGCGTTCTCCATCGGTTTCGCGTCGCCTGTCGCGATTTCGTCAACAGTTTGAACGGCTCGCGCGGCGCCGACGCGCGGGGCCAGCCACGGGTTCGACTTGAACCAGCCCACGACATAGGCGGTGGCGATGACGAGGCCGATCGCCGCCAGGTTGATGACGAGGCTGACCAGAAAGCCATCGCCGAGGAGATGGAAGGCGAGCGAGGCCGTCCGGGCGGCGACCAGACTGACAAGGAAGGTCGCGAGGGACTGGCGACCGACCTTGACGACGACCATGGCAGCCCCTCGCGTCAGCCGCGCCCGATGCGGATCGACGAGGGAGACGACCAGATAGGCCAGCGCCAGGAAGTGCACATAGCGCAGCCAGTGCAGATTGGTCTTTTCCTCGCCGGTCAGGATGGCCCGGTAGACGTCCATCAACGGCGGCGCGATCTCGTGGAACCCCCAGAAGGTGAGCGGCACCGAGACGGCCACGATCGCGGCCGACAGGACCATCCAGCGCCGGTCGCCGAGAGGCGGCGGCCTGAGCCAGCCCATCGCGATGCCGAAGCCGGTGAAGAAGATCAGCTGCCAGGCGAAGGGATTGAAGAACCAGCCGTAACCGGTCCACGGATTGCCGGTCAGGTTCAGCCCCGTCGTCCAGGCGAGGCCATAGAGCATCAGCGAGGCGGCGAACGGCGCGAGCCGGTGCAGGCGCGAGAGCGCCATCATCGGCGGGATCAGCGCCAGGATGACGAGATACATCGGCAGGATGTCGAGATAGCCGGGCAGCCAGCGCAGGGTCAGCAGGCCGGCGATCGCCGTGTCCGGATTGGCCAGCAGTTCAGGCAGCGGATCGGTGTTGAGGCCCCGGTTGGGGAACAGCGTCTCGCCGGCGAACATCACGCCGATGACGACGAGCACGACGCCGATCTGGGCCCAGTAGACCTGCCAGAGGCGGAACATGATGCGCGCCGCGCCGAGCCAGAAGCCGCGCTTCACGAAAACCGTGCCGAAGGCGATGGCGCTGGCGAAGCCGGAGCAGAAGACGAACAGCTCCGTGCCCGAGGAAAAGCCGAAACGCGCCGGGATCCAGTTGTTCCACGGGTTCACGTCGGCATGGGCGACGAAGATGATGAACATCGTCAGGCCGCGAAAGAAATCCAGCCTGACGTCGCGCTCGCGCTTGCCGGAAGGAGACGTCTCGGAGGCCATGCTCAGACCTCCCCGACGCGCGCGCGCCATGGCCCGCGGCGGCGCGAACCTGCTTCGCCGGACGCGGCGGAGCCTTCTGCGGACGGCTTCGGGCGGAATGCGGGCATGACATCGCGATCGGTTGACGAACCAGACGATGCCTTACCACGCCTGCGCCGCAGCCTTCGGATGTCGGTCCATCAAGGGCATCTCAATTCTGCGTGACCGAATCATGGCTGGCGTCGATCAGCGCGGCTCGTCAACAATCATCAGGTCCGTGGCCTCGGGCCGGGCTCCGGCGGCGGTCAGAAGCGCGTGGACCTGCCCGCGATGATGGGTCTGGTGATTGAAGAAATGCGCCACCAGCAGCCCGGCTGGCGCGCGCATCTCCCGCCCCAGCGCGCCGGAAAACCATGTCATGTCGCTGGCCAGCCAGTCCGGGGAGACCCGATCCGCCCAGGCCGAAATGACGGCGTCGGCGTCGCGCCGCGCGGCGGCCAGATCGTCCCAACCGGCGATCAGCGAGCCCGATTCCCGAATGCCGAGCACAGGCTTCGGCTGATCGGAAAAGCGCGACAGCCACATCCGGTCGGCCCAGAGCAGATGGCAGAACGTGGCGTGGATCGAGCCGAAGAACGCGCCGCGATCGAGACGACGCTGCGCCTCGTCGAGGCCTGACGCCGCCTCGAAGAGACTGCCGTTCTGCCAGGCGTTGTAGCGCGCCATGGTGCGCACATAGGTCGGCGAGATCATGATCCCTGGTTCCGCGCGGCGATGTCCGCCGGGATGCGAGGGCAAGCGTCAGATGACATTGCTCTCGCGCAGCGGCCGGTTTCCGACGATGCGCGCGTGGCCGAGTTCGGCAAGGTCGAGCGTGAGGTAGCGCCCATGCGCGATATGCTCGGCGAGGCCGCGCCCCACGGCCGGGGACTGTTGCAGGCCATGGCCGGAGAAGCCGTTGGCCAGATAGAGGTTCGGCACGCCGATGGCGGGGCCGATGATGGCGTTGTGGTCGAGCCCGTTCATGTCGTAGGGGCCGGTCCAGGCGCGGCCGGGCTTGATTTCCTCGAAGGCTGGAATGCGGTGCGCCAGCGCCGGCCAGACCGTCTCCTCGAAGAAGGACCAGTCGGGCTCCCTGACATCGGGATCGGTCTCGATCCATTCGCGGTCGGCGCCGGCCGGGGGCGAGGCGCCGCCGATGAACAACTGGCCGTCGACGCCGCGCCCGCCTTCCGGCCGGCACCAGACGCCGCTCGTGTCGATCAGCAGCGGGCAGGCGCCGACGTCGCCCCTGCAGGTCCAGGTGAAGACGTTGCGCTTCATCGATCTGACGGGGATCGCGACGCCGGCCGTCGCCGCGAGCCTCGCGCCATGCGTGCCCGTGGCGTTGACGGCCGCGCCGCAGGCGATGCGGCCGCCATCGGTCAATTCGACGGCTGCGACGCGCCCGCCTTCGACGACGTATCGCGCCACCTCTCCCTGCCTGTAGTCGACGCCGAGCGCACGCGCCTTTCTGCGAAAGGCGAGGAGCAGCGCCCAGCCGTCGAACCAGCCTTCGCCGCTGAGGCCGAACGCGCCGCAGGCGATATCCTCGACATTCAGCCAGCTAAATTTGCTGCGCAACATATCCGCAGCATAAAGCGCAATATCGGCGCCTTCGCGCGACTGGATCGCGTGGTTCGCCGCGAGCACGGCCGAGCCCTCCGGGCCGGCGAGATAAAGGTAGCCGCCCTCGTGAAGGTCGATCGCCGGAGCCTCGCCATCGACCGCGAGATGGCCCCCTATGTTGCGCAAAAAATCGATGCCGTGCATCGAGATGCGGATGTTCACCGGGCTGGAGAACTGCTGCCTGATCGAGGCGGCGGACAGCGCGGACGCGGCGAACCGGTAGGTCGGGTCCGTCTCGATCACGATCACCTTGCCGGTGAACCCGGGATCGGCGGCGAGGTGGAAGGCGACGGAGGAGCCGATGGCGGCGCCGCCGCAGACCACGACATCTGCGCTTTCAGAACGGGACGACATGGGACGATCCGTATCCGCGCCGCCATGCGGAGCGGCGGGATTGGTGACTTCGGCGCATGAATGACGCGCCTGCTGCGTCTTGTCGAGAGGCGCCGTCTTCGCGAGGGCCGCGCAGCAATCCAGAGCCGCGCGCCCTACGCCCTCCTGGATTGCTTCGCTGCGCTCGCAAAGACGGCGAGGGTCAGGCCAAGCCACATTCGCGCAGCAGCCAGTCGCGAAAGGCGACCACCGCGGGCAGGCGCTCCCGCGCCTCCGGATAGACCAGATAGTAACCCTCAGAACCCGTCACCGGCAGGTCGAAGGGGATCACCAGCGAACCGGCGCGCAACTCCTCCTCGACGAGAAAACGCGGCACGATCGCCAGACCCAACCCCGCGACGGCCGCCTGCGAGACCATGGCGAACTGCTCGAAGCGCGGCCCCACGACGGCGCGGCTCGGCGCAAGGCCCTGCTGCTCCAGCCAGTTCGCCCAGGCGCGCGGCCTGGTCGATTGCTGCAGCAGCGGCGCGCGCAGCATGTCGGCCGGCGCGGAAAATCCCAGGCGCGCGACGAGCGCGGGCGCCGCGACAGGCACGATCTCCTCGCCCATCAGCCGGTGCAGCCTTGCGCCGGGCCAGACCGGATCGCCGAAATGGATCGCCGCATCGAGCGGCTCGCGCGCGAAATCGAACGGCACCAGCTTCGTCGCGAAATTGATGGTGACGCCGGGATGCGCCTCGATGAAGCGGGGCAGGCGCGGGATCAGCCAGCGCGTGCCGAACGTCGGCAGGATGGCGAGATGGAGCACGCCGGCCGCGCCGCGAAAGGCCATGGCCGAGACGGTGGCGGCCGCGAGCCTGGAGAGGCCGTCGCGTATCTCCGCCGCATAGGCGAGGCCGGCCGGCGTCGGGGTGACGCGCTTGCGCACCCGCTCGAACAGGGCGACGCCGAGCTGCGCCTCGAGCTGCGCCACCTGGCGGCTCACCGCTCCTTGCGTAAGGTTCAGCTCCTCCGCGGCTCTGGTGAAGCTGCCATGCCGCGCCGCCGCCTCGAACGCCGCGAGCGCGGACAGGGAGGGAACGGAAAGTCGACCGGGCGCCCAGTCTCGATCCATGATCTTTCCTCATCAAGTCGTGAAAACATATCGGTTGCCGCGACGGGGCGGAAGCGGGCAATCTTCGCG
>JAKFWE010000391.1 GCA_021732895.1 Allobosea sp.
CTGTCCCGACCAGCGTCAAGAGCGTGCCGAAGATGGCGAAGACCCACACCCCTTTCGCGCCGACGGCGAGCGCCAGGACGATGGCGAGGCAGGCCACGGTGCCGACCTCGGCGAAGTGGACGAAGCCCTTGTAGGTGCCTTCATGCGCCGGGTAATCCATCTGCGGAATGTCGGAGGCGTGGTGTCCGTGCTCGGCCATGAGGAATCCCCGGTAATGAAGTCTCCAGCCCTGTAGCGTTTCGCGCTCGCGGTTGCAACGCGGCGGTGGCGTCAGCCGACCGCGGAAAGCCCCGCCGCCGCCAGCGCGCCGCGCTGCGTCGCGGCGACGCGCTCGACGCTGAGGCCCTCTATCTCCGCTTCGAACAGCCGGTGAAAATTCAACTCGGCGTCGAGATGCAGGAACACGCCGCCGAGCCCGATGGCGGCGCGGTCCATGAAGACGAATTCGCGCGGCACCGTCACCGGCCCCTTGGTCTTCAAGGCCTGATGCACCTGGAAGGCCTGCTTGCGGCCATACTCCGCCGGGCTGACGTCCTCGGCGATGCGCCGGACCCGGTCCTCCAGCAGCGGGCCGTAGATGAATTTCGCCCAGATGTTCAGCGTATCGACGAGGTCCTTCGTCAACCCCTTGAAGCCCCAGGTCTCATAGGCGTGGACGACACGCGCCTCGTCGCCGTCGAGGATGCCGCGGTAGAGATCGACCACGCCGCCGACGAAGCTCGGCGGGAAGATGCGGATGCAGCCATAGTCGAGCAGGTTGATGCCTGCTGGCGCGCCATCCTCCGAGAAGACGGTGTAATTCCCCAGATGCGGATCGCCATGGATGACGCCGTGATGGCTGAAGGGCCGCCACCACGCCTTGAACATGGCCGTCGAGATGCGGTCGCGCGCGTGCTGGGCGTCCTGCTTGTGGTCGAGAATGCGGTCTCCCTCCAGCCAGTGCATCGTCAGCAGCCGCTTCGTCGAGAGCGACGCCTCCAGCGCCGGCACGCGCACCTCCGGCGTATCCCTCAGGATGCCCTGATACAGCGCGATGTGCCTGCCCTCGCGGACGTAATCCAGCTCCTCGCGCACCCTTGCGCCGATCTCCTTGGCGATCTCGGTCGTATCGATCACCGGGTCCATGCGCCGGTGCAGCGCGAACAGGATGTCGAGCTGCGAGATGTCGGCCTCGACCGCCGATTCCATGTCGGGATATTGCAGCTTGCAGGCGAGGCCGACGCCGTCGCGCGTCGTGGCGCGATGAACCTGCCCCAGCGACGCCGCCGCCGAAGGCTTCAGGTCGAACTCGCCGAAGCGCTCGCGCCAGCTGGCGCCGAGTTCGGCCATCATCCGGCGCTTGACGAAGGCAGCCCCCATCGGCGGGGCCTGCGACTGCAGCTTCTGCAACTCCTCGGCGTATTCCGGCGGCACCACGTCGGGGATGGTGGCGACGAGCTGCGCCACCTTCATGATCGGGCCTTTCAGCCCGCCCAAGGCCTTGGCCAGCGCCTCGGCGTTGGAGAGGTTGCGGTTCTCGACATTGAACAGCCGCGCGCCGGCCATCCGCGCCGCCACCCCTCCGACACTGGCCCCGACGCGGGCATAGCGCGCCGCGCGGGCGGAAAAGCGGTTGGCTTCGGCGTCGCGGTCGGACATGGGGGCTCATGGGGTTGCTGGCTCGCATTCCAGATGTAGGCCGGCGCGGATGGAACGCCAGTGCGGCGAATGGCTCAGCCGCGCGCCGCCAACTCCACTCTCACCTCCGCCACGCTCGCTGGCCTGCCACCCGCCGCCTCGACCAGCCTGACCGCCTCCGCCACCAGCGCCGCATTCGACACGCCGCAGCCGAAGGGCGCGTCCTCCAGCCCGGCCCGGACATGGACGCCGCGCGCCACAGCGGGGCCGATGAGCCCGGTCAGGTCCACGCCCAGCCCTGCGATCATCACCGGCGCGCTTGGCGCGTCTTCGGCCAGGAGCTTCAGATGCGCGTCGAGCGCGTATTCGCGCGGCGGAAAGCCCCAGGCGAAATGGTCGGAGAACATCAGCCGGTAGATCGGCGTCGGCATGCCGGGATAGGCTTTCGCCAGCGCCGCGCCGAGACGCGTGAAACCGGGCTCGTAGATGGCGAAGCTCGGATGGACCTTGTGCCTCTGCGCGACCGCCATGCCCTCGCGAATGTGCTCCTCGGGATTCTGGTAGATGAAGCCGCCCTCGCCCGCCGGAATGCCGGAGAACGTCGTCCAGTTGCAGGAGCCGGGATCGAGCACGCCCCATTCGACCAGCCCGCGCTTGGCCAACTCCTCCAGATGCGCATAGCGGCCCGACCCGATCATGTCCCCGGCATAGCCCGAGCCGAGGATCGGGATGGTCGGATAGACGATCGCGTCGATCCTGGCGCGGATGCCCTCGATCGCCTGCGCGTAGAGCTCCCAGTCGTCGCGCTGGCGCCCGGTCTCGACGTCGTAGACATGGAGATGCACGATCGCGGCGCCCGCCCTCACGGCCGCGATCCCGTCCGCGACGATCTCGGGGATCGCGATCGGGATGCCGGGCTGGCGCTCGACGCCCCACGGCCCGTTGATCGCGGCCTCGATCCAGATCGGGGTGGTCATTGGCTGCGTTTGGGTTCGGCGCGATGGTCACGAAGCCATCCCGCCAGGATCTCCTCCTCGGCCTCACCCGCCGCGACGGCAAGGATCGCCGCCGTCATATCGGCTTGCGGCACGAGCAGATCGATATCGTTGAGGTTGAAGAACACGATCATCGCGGCAAGCGCCGCGCGCTTGTTGCCGTCGATGAACGGATGATTGCGCGCAATATCGAAAGCATAGGCGGCGGCCAGCGCTGCGATACCGTGCTCACCATAGGCAAACTTGTTCTGCGGACGGCCGAGCGCCGATTCGAGCATGCCCCGATCACGGATGCCGGCAGGGCCGCCAAACAACGCCAGTTGCTCGGCGTGGATATCGATCACAAGCTCCAGGCTGAGCCATACCGGCTCGGTCATTTCGCGAGCTCGCGAAAGGTGTCGGCGTAGTCCTTGAACGCCCGCCGCGCGAATGCCATTCCGCGCGCATGCACATCGTCATGGGGCACGAGCTTCACCTCGCGGTCAGGCTGACGGACGACCGTGAACCTGTCGCCCTCCGCCAGCCCCAGACGCGTAAGCATCTCCTTGGGCAGGATGATGCCGACCGAGTTCCCGATCTTGCGAAGCTGGACGACATCGCCTTCAGCCTCTGGCGGCTTGACGCTCTCGTTCATCGCGACCTCCTCATTACGTTATACGGTTGGTATAACGTTGTTGGGAACGCCTGCCAGCCGCTCATGGGATTTGCGCCTGCACGGCCGCACACCCGCCTCGGGCAAATACCCGACCGGTCCCGCTTGCCAGCCGCGACGCGCCGCGCGCCTAATGGCGGAAAGTCAAAAGCATTGGGATGGAAACGGCGGATGGGGCTGTATTTCGAGGAATTCACCGATGATCTGCGCGTCGTGACTCGCGGGCGCACCGTCGGCGAGGGCGACATCGCGCTGTTTTCCGGGCTCTCGGGCGATTTCAACCCGCTCCATGTCGATGCCGAATACTGCGCCGGGACCGTTTTCGGCGAACGCATCGCCCATGGCCCGTTGACCTTGTCCATGGCGATCGGGCTGATGTCGCAGCAGAACCTGATCGACGCCACGACCATGGGGCTGCTCGACCTGCGCTGGAGCTTCGCCGCGCCGGTCAGGATCGGCGACACGGTCCATGCCATCGTCACCACGGTCGATCGCAAGCCCTCGCGCAAGCCCGATCGCGGCGTCGTCACGCTCAGACTGGACGTCTTCAACCAGCGCGGCGAGCAGGTCCAGACCGGCCATATGACGTTGCTGATGCAGCGCCGCCCGGTGGAGCCGCACTGATGCTGTCGCGCGGCGCGGACTACCGGGCGACCCTCGAGGCGTTCCGCTGGGCGATCCCCGGGCGCTTCAACATGGGCGTCGCCTGCTGCGACGCCCATGCCGACGGCTCGGGGCGGCCGGCGCTGATCTACGAGGGCGAGGACGGCCTGACGACGCTGAGCTTCGACGCGCTCAAGGCGCGGAGCAACCGCCTCGCCAACATGCTGGCCGGCCATGGAATCGGCCTGGGCGACCGCGTCGGCATCCTGCTGCCGCAGCGGCCCGAGACCGCGATCGCCCATCTCGGCATCTACAAGATGGGCGCGATCGCACTGCCGCTTTTCACCCAGTTCGGGCCGGACGCGCTGGAGCATCGCCTCCAGCATTCGGGCGCGAGCGTGCTGATCACCGATGGCGAGAACCTGCCTAAGGTCGAGGCGATCCGTGGGGCGTTGCCCGAACTCAGGCGAATTTTCGTCATCGGCGGCCATGGCCATCTCGATTTCGAACCCGAAATGGCGAAGGCCTCCGACGCGTTCACGCCGCGCGACACGCGCGCCGACGACCCGGCGCTGATCATCTACACGTCGGGCACCACCGGAAAGCCCAAGGGCGCGCTGCACGCCCACCGCGTCCTGCTCGGCCATCTGCCCGGCGTGCAGCTGCCGCAGGAGTTCTTCCCGCAAGCCGGCGACCTGTTCTGGACGCCGGCCGACTGGGCCTGGGCCGGCGGCCTGCTCGACGTGCTGCTGCCGAGTCTGTATTTCGGCGTGCCGGTGCTGGCCTCGCGCGCCCGCAAGTTCGATCCCGAGGCCGCTTTCGCGCTGATGGCGCGCCACGGCGTGCGCAACGCGTTCATCCCGCCGACCGCGCTGAAACTGATGCGGCAGGTCGAGCAGCCGCGCCGCTTCGGATATCGGATGCGATCGATCGGCACCGGCGGCGAGACGTTGGGGGCCGACATGCTGGAATGGGGCCGCGCCACCTTCGGCTTTGACCTCAACGAGTTCTACGGCCAGACCGAGGCGAACCTGATCGTCTCCAACTGCGCCAGCCTTTTCCCGGTCGTGCCCGGCTCGATGGGCCGCGCGGCGCCGGGGCATCGCGTCGCGGTGATATCGCCCGAGGGCCGTGTGCTGCCGGCCGGCGAGCAGGGGTTGATCGCGGTGGCCCGGCCCGATCCGGTGATGATGCTGGAATACTGGCGCCAACCCGAGGCGACGGCGGCGAAATTCATTGGCGACTGGCTCGTCACCGGCGACACTGGCGCGTGTGACGATCAGGGCTATTTCTGGTTCAAGGGCCGCGACGACGACATCATCTCGTCGGGCTCCTACCGCATCGGGCCGGGCGACATCGAGGACTGCATCATCCGCCATCCGGCCGTGCTGATGGTCGCCGTGATCGGCAGCCCGGACCCGGTGCGCACCGAGGTGGTCAAGGCTTTCATCCTGCCGAGACGCGGCATCGCCGCCTCGGATGCGCTGGCCGCTGAAATCCAGGGCTTCGTCAGGGAGCGGCTCGCCGCCTACCAGTATCCCCGCGAGATCGAGTTC
>JAKFWE010000174.1 GCA_021732895.1 Allobosea sp.
ATCAGCCGCTTCTATGGCGATCGCATCGGCTGCGAGGATGTTTCCTTCGATCTCTGGCCTGGCGAGGTGCTCGGCGTCGTCGGCGAATCCGGGTCCGGCAAATCGACCCTGCTGCGCTGCCTCGCCGGCATCGACCGGCCCGATCGCGGCGAGGTGCTGTTTCGCGGCGGCTCCGAGCCGCTCGACATCTACTCCGTCGCCGAGCAGGAGCGCCGCCGGCTGATGCGCACCGCCTGGGGCATCGTCCACCAGAATCCGCGCGACGGCCTGCGCATGGACGTCTCGGCCGGCGGCAATGTCGGCGAGCGGCTGATGGATCGCGGCGACCGCCATTACGGCCAGATCAGGGAGCGCGCGCTCGACTGGCTCGGCCGCGTCGAGATCGCGGCCGATCGCATCGACGACCGGCCGCGCCAGTTTTCCGGCGGCATGCAGCAGCGCCTGCAGATCGCCCGCGTGCTGGTCTCGCAGCCGCGCCTCGTCTTCATGGACGAGCCGACGGGGGGGCTCGACGTCTCGGTGCAGGCGCGCCTGCTCGATCTTCTGCGCGCGCTGGTGCGCGATCTCGGCCTCGCCGCGATCATCGTCACGCATGATCTCGCCGTGGCCCGGCTCCTGACCGACCGGCTGATGGTGATGAAGGACGGCCGCGTCGTCGAGCAGGGCCTGACCGACCAGGTGCTCGACGACCCGCACCACGCCTACACGCAGCTGCTGACCTCGGCGGTGCTGAGTGTGTGAGATGCTCCACCGTTGGTCGCCGAAGCGCGAGGAACCCTCTCCCGGAGGGAGAGGGCAGGGTGAGGGGTCGGCCCTTCTCCGCATGAGGCGCGACATTGTCGCGTTGTCGCGGGGAGGTTGGCGTCTGGCTGGTGACAGGGCCATCGCCTCACCCATGCCCCTCTCCTTGCAGGAGAGAGGTTCCCTGCGCCTTATCCCGCGCCTCTCCGTCACAACCCCGACACTTCGTCCATTCAAGGCACTGAGCCGATGACCACGATGATTCACGTCGAGAACGTCGCGAAAGCCTTCACCCTGCACAATCAGGGCGGGGTGCGGCTGCCCGTCTTCGACAACGTCAATTTCAGCGTCGCGGCCGGTGAGGCGCTGGTGCTGGCGGGTGCGTCGGGCGCCGGTAAATCGAGCCTGCTGCGCATCCTCTATGGCAATTACCGGCCGACCTCCGGCCGTATTCACATCACCCATGCCGGCCGGCGGATCGACATCGTCTCGGCCGTGCCGCGCACCGTGCTCGACATTCGCCGCCGCACGCTCGGCTTCGTCTCGCAGTTCCTGCGGGTGATCCCGCGCGTCAGCGCCATCGACATCGTGCGCGACCCGCTGCTGGCGCGCGGCGTCGATCCCGGCGAGGCCAGCGAACGCGCCGGCGCGATGCTGGCGCGGCTGAACCTGCCGCGGCGCCTCTGGGACCTCGCGCCGGCGACCTTTTCCGGCGGCGAGCAGCAGCGCGTCAACATCGCCCGATCCTTCGTCGATCCGGCCCCGATCCTGCTGATCGACGAGCCGACGGCCTCGCTCGACGCCGGCAACCGCGACGTCGTCGTCGAGCTGATCGCCGAGGCGCGCGCCAGTGGCTGCGCCATCGTCGGGATTTTCCACGACGAGGCGGTGCGCGAGCGCGTCGCGACGCGCTATCTCGACATCACAGAATTCCGGAAGGCGGCCTGATGGCGACAATTCTCAGCAATGCCCGGCTGATCCTCGACAACGAGGTCGTCACCGGCACGATCGTCTTCGACGAGACCGGCATCCTGTCGGTCGATCAGGGCGTCACCGGCCTGCCCGGCGCGATCGACGTCGGCGGCGACTTTGTCGCGCCCGGCCTCGTGGAAATGCACACCGACAACATGGAAAAGCATTTCATGCCCCGGCCGAAGGTTTTCTGGCCGAACGGGCTCGCCGCCGCGCTGGTGCATGACGCGCAGATGGCGGCTGCCGGCGTCACCACGGTCTATGACGCAATCTGCGCCGGCACGCCGTTCTCGGCCAAGGATTACCGCAAGGACATTTTCGCGGACGTGATGGCGGCGCTGCGCGACGGCCGGCGCGAGGGCGTGTTCCGGATCGACCACCGCATCCACATGCGCTGCGAGCTGACCAGCCCCGATCTGCTCGCCGATATCGAGCCCTATCGCGACGACGCGCTGGTCCAGCTCGTCTCGCTGATGGACCACACGCCCGGCCAGCGCCAATGGCGCGACATCCAGCATCTCAAGACTTACGCCATGGGCAACGGCAAGAGCGAGGCCGAGTTCGAGGAGGACGTCGTCCTCCGCCAGCAGGAGGGCGCGGCCAATGTCTCGCGCAACTGGAGCGCGGTGGTGGCGATGTTCTCCGAGCGTGGCGTCCCGATCGCCACGCATGACGACACGACGGTCGAGCATGTCGAGGCCGGCGTCGCTTCCGGCGCCGTGATCTCGGAGTTTCCGACGACGGTCGAGGCGGCCCGCGCCGCCAGGCAGCGCGGTCTGGCGACGGTCGCGGGCGCGCCGAACGTCGTGCGCGGCGGCTCGCATTCGGGCGGCGTCTCGGTCTCGGAGCTGGCCGAGAAGGGCCTGCTCGACGGGCTCTCCTCGGACTATGTGCCGGCGAGCCTTCTCCAGGCCGTGCTCAAGCTGCATCACGACCATGGCGTCGGCCTGCCCGAGGCGACCGGGATGGTGAGCTGGAAGGTCGCCGATATTCTCGGACTGCGCGATCGCGGCCATCTCAAGCCCGGCCTGCGCGCCGACATCGTGCGTTTCCGGGCGCTCGGCCCGACGCCGGTCGTCGCCGCCGTCTGGTCGCAGGGCGAGCGGGCGTTTTGAGCGCGCCGCGCTACGCCCTCTACTATGCCCCCGCGGTCGACAGCCCGCTCTGGCGCTTCGGCTGCGCCGTGCTCGGCTACGACGCCGTCACGGGCGACGACGCGCCCTTCCTCCCGCTGCCCGGCTGCGATCCGGAAAGCTGGCCGGGCCTGACGCGGGAACCGCGACGCTACGGCTTCCATGCCACCCTGAAGGCGCCGTTCGAACTCGCCGCCGGGCGCAGCGAGGCGCAGTTGCGCGCCTTCGCGCATAACTGCGCCGCCGGCCTGGAGCGCATTCCGCTCGCCGGGCTGGGCGTCGCGGCGCTGGGCTCCTTCATCGCCCTGACGCCGTCGACGCCGAGCGAAGCGCTGCAACGTTTCGCCTTCGGCCTCGTCCAGGCCTTCGAGCCCTTCCGGGCGCCGCTCGGCGAGGCCGATCTGGCGCGCCGGCTGCAGGCGACGCTGACGCCCGCGCAGCGCGCCTATCTCGCCGCCTTCGGCTACCCCTATGTCGATGCCGCCTTCCGTTTCCATATGACGTTGACCGGCCCGCTGCCGCCGGAGCGGATCACACCGGTGAGGCAGGCTCTGGAGAGGGCCTACGCCGGGGCCGTGCCGGCGGGGCCGCTCGCCATCGACCGGATCGCCCTGTTCCGGCAGGAGACGCGCGAGAGCCGGTTCCGTCTGCTCGATTCGTTCATGCTGAGCTGATCGCGCCATGATCGGAAAGGCGGCGCAGCACGGCGACGAAGGCGGCGGCCGCATCCTCGACGCGGCCATCGTTGCGGATCGTGACGCGCTCGGCGCTTCGCGTCGTCAGCGGCGCCTCCCGCGCCAGCCGCGCGGCGATGTCGGCCTCGCTCTCGCGCCCGCGCGCCGCCAGGCGTTTCGCCAGAACGGCCGGGGCGGCCGTGATCTCGACCACGACCACCCGCTGCGCCAGCGCCTCGGCCGCCGCGACGACGCCGCGCGAGATGTTGGCGACGACGACGTCGCCGGCGGCGACGCCGGCGAGTGCGCGCGCCGGAACGCCGTAGCGCAGGCCATGAGCGCCCCAGGCCAGCGCGATCTCGCCGCGGCCGCAGGCCTGGTCGAACTGCGCCACCGAGCAACTGTCATGATCTTCCGCCCCGGCCATGGCCGGACGCGTGATCAGGCGGCGCGCGAAGACGAAGCGGGGGTCGCCGGCGAGGGCCGCCCGCGCCGCGTCGATCAGCGTGTCCTTGCCGGCGCCCGACGGGCCGACGACGAGCACGAGCGCGCCAGCAGGCCGGGCCGGCGACACATCCATTTCCGCGAGGGCTGACGACATGGCTGGCAAGACGCTGGGGCTGGAGCCTCTGATCGACCCGACCGCGAGGGTCAGGCAGGCGACGCTGGGTCGCTACACCGAGATCGGCGCGCGCACGTCCTTCGCCGAGTCGACGCTCGGCGACTATTCCTACGTCGTGAACGATTCCGATGTCATCTACACGACGATCGGCAAATTCTGTTCGATCGCGGCCCATACCCGGATCAATCCCGGCAACCACCCGATGCAGCGGGCGAGCCAGTCGCATTTCAGCTACCGCTCCAGCGCCTATTTCCCCGATGCGCAGGATGACGCCGACTTCTTCGCCTGGCGGCGCTCGACCCCGGTGACGATCGGCCATGACGTCTGGATCGGCCATGGCGCCGTCATCCTGCCCGGCCGCAGCATCGGGACAGGCGCGGTGGTCGCGGGCGGCGCGATCGTCACCAAGGACGTCGCTGCCTATGCGATCGTCGCCGGCAACCCGGCCCGGCCGATCCGCCAGCGCTTTCCGGACGCGGTCGCGCGGCGCCTGCTCGCGCTCGCATGGTGGGACTGGGACCACGCCGCCCTGCGCGCCGCGCTCGACGATTTCCGGTCGCTGCCGGTCGAGGCGTTCCTCGATCGGCATGAAGGCCTGCGAACGTAACCGCCCGGGCCGCGCATCGGCCGATGGCGGGCCTTATCGCAGCGACGACACCGGCAACGCGCGCGCCAGCGCGGCCGGCGCATCGACACGGCCCGCGCCGTAGACCGGATCGCGGCCCTTGGCCCCGAGATCGACGGCGCTCTCCATCAGCAGTTTGCGGACGCCCTCGAGATCGAGATCGGGCCGCTTCTCAAGCAGCAGCGCGACGAGCCCCGAAACATGCGCGGCGGCGATCGAGGTGCCCGACGAAAAGGCGTAGCGACCCTGCGGCTCCGCCGCGAGCACATCGACGCCGGGCGCCGCCACCGCGACATAGCCGCCGCGATTGGCCTGGGCGAAGGCCTTGTCGTCGGCGTCCGTCGCCGTCACCGCGATGACGTTGGCGTCGGCTGCGGGATAGAGCGGCGCGGCCTTCGCGCCGCCATTGCCGGCGGCGGCGACCGCCACGATGCCCTTCGCCTTCGCGCCGGCCAGCGCCTGCGAGAGCAGCCTGTCCTGCGGCCCGGCGAAGGAGAGATTGACGACGCGCGCGCCCTCCTGCGCCGCCCAGTCGAGCGCGCTCAGGATGTGGAAGGTCGTGCCGCTGGCCGAGGCCGGGCCTGCGCCGCCCGAAAAGGCCCGCGCGGCGAGCAGACGCGAGGCGGGCGCG
>JAKFWE010000261.1 GCA_021732895.1 Allobosea sp.
GTGGTGCATCTCATCGCCGACGCCGGCTTCGAGAACTACAACACCACGATAAACATCTCGCGGAAGATGGTCGATGAGAAGAAGGACCTGGTGCAGCGCTTCGTCACCGCCTCGCTGGAGGGCTGGGCCGAATACATGAAGGCGACGCCCGCCAACGCCGCCGCCAACGCCCAGATCCTGAAGGACAATCCCGACATGGATCAGGAGAAGATCGACTACGCCGTCAAGGTGATGACCGAGAAGGGCATCGTGCTCTCGGGCGACGCGCTGACGCTCGGCGTCGGCGCGATGACCGATGCGCGCTGGGGCAGCTTCTACAAGACGATGACGGAAGCCGGCGTCTTCCCGGCCGGCATCGACCTGAAGAAGGCCTACAGCCTCGAATTCATCAACAAGGGCGTCGGCAAGGCGTAGAGGCCGCATATGAGATGCGGGTCATCCCGGGCAAGCGGCGAAGCCGCGCCGATCCGGGATCCATTCCAGAACCTGTCCGGACAGCGCTCCGGAATGGATCCCGGGTCTGCGCTGCGCTCCGCCCGGGATGACGCGCGTTTGGTGTGATAGCGACAGAAAACGGACCATCAGGCTTTGGACACGGCCTTTCTGAGCACACCGACACCATCGCACGCCGCCAGCGGCCGGCCGCTCGTCCGGGTCCGCGGCGTCTCCAAGCAGTTCGCCAACGGCACGCTCGCCGTTCGCGACGTCGATCTCAGTCTCGGCGCCGGCGAATTCGTCAGCCTGCTGGGTCCGTCAGGCTGCGGGAAATCGACGCTGCTGCGCATGATCGCGGGGTTGGGGGCGCCCTCCAGCGGGACGATCGACTGGCCGTCGACGAGCCATGATGCGTCGGGGCGGCCCGAGCGCGATCTCGGCTTTGTCTTCCAGGACCCGACGCTGATGCCATGGGCGAGCGCGCTGGCCAACGTCATGCTGCCGCTGACCCTGAAGGGCGTGCCCAGGGGCGAGGCGGAAGGCCGTGCGGCGCAGTTCCTGGCGCTCGTCGGGCTGAAGGGCTTCGAGCGCTCCTACCCGCGCGAGCTCTCCGGCGGGATGAGGATGCGCGTCTCGATCGCGCGCGGTCTCGTGCTCAAGCCGAAAATCCTTCTGATGGACGAGCCTTTCGCGGCGCTCGACGAAATCACCCGCCACCGCCTCAACGACGATCTGCTCGAACTGTGGTGGAAGGAGAGGTTCACCGCCGTCTTCGTGACGCACTCCGTGTTCGAATCGGTCTATCTTTCGAAGCGCATCGTGGTGATGGCGGCGCGCCCGGGCCGCGTGATGGCCGATCTCGCCGTCGATGCGCCCTATCCGCGCGACGAACTGTTCCGCACCTCGCCGGAATACGCGCATCTGTGCCGCGTCGTGTCCGGCAAGCTCAAGGAGGCGATCGGATCGTGATACGTGGCGTAGTTCGCTATTCCGTCATTGCGAGGAGCGCAGCGACGAAGCAACCCAGGGGGACGTGGAGATCTACGTCTCCTGGATTGCTTCGCTTCGCTCGCAGTGACGGGGAGGGTCGTTCATGACGGCCGCCACGGAACCGCATTCGCCTGCCCATGGCGGCACGGACGCCGAGGCCCGGCCGGTCTTCGCGACGGAGCCGCGCATCCTCGGCCTGCCGGCGAGCGCCTGGCCGCGCATCCTCGCGCCTATCGTCATCGGCGTTCTGGCGCTGGGGCTCTGGGAGTTCGCCGTCTGGTGGAACGGCATCCCGCAATACATCCTCCCTGGCCCCATCCTGATCGCCCAGACGCTGGTCGCCGACTGGGGGACGCTGTCGGGCTCGCTCTGGATCACGCTGCGCATCACCTTCACGGCGCTGCTGGCCGCCGTCGTGGTCGGCGTCTCGCTGGCCGTTCTCTTCACCCAGTCGAAATGGCTGGAGATGTCGCTCCTGCCCTATGCGGTGATCCTGCAGGTCACGCCGATCGTGGCGATCGCGCCGCTGATCATCATCTGGGCCGGCGACATTGATCTCTCGCTCCTGATCTGCGCCTGGATCGTCGCCTTCTTCCCGATCCTCTCGAACACGATTCTCGGGCTCAACTCGGCCGACCACAACCTGATCAACCTGTTCCAGCTCTATGGCGCGACGCGCTGGCAGACGATGCGCCATCTCAAGCTGCCGGCGGCCTTGCCGTATTTCCTCGCCGGGCTGAAGATATCCGGTGGTCTGGCGCTGATCGGCGCGGTCGTCGCCGAGTTCGTCGCCGGCACCGGCGGCAGCGCCTCGGGGCTCGCCTATCGCATCCTCGAGGCGGGCTACCAGCTCAAGATCCCGCGGGTCTTCGCGGCGCTGATCATGATCTCGCTGTCGGGCATCGCGATCTTCCTGACGACGAGCTGGATTTCACATCTGCTGCTGCGGCGGTGGCACGAGAGCGCGCTGAAGCGGGAGAACTGACATGAGCCACGTGATCGAACGCGAGACGAAGGCGGCCGAGCCGTCGCGTTACGACATCGCCGGTTTCCGGCAGGACGTCGCCGGCGTGCCGCTGGTCGAGGAGCGGCAGGCGGTGCGCAAGCGCTCGCGCGACTTCTTCTGGTATTCGCCGATCCTCAATGCGCAGCTTTCCGGCAAGTCGGCGGATATCGTCGCCTGCCCGCGCGACGAGGCGGACGTCGTCCGCATCGCCGCCTCCTGCGCCAGGCGGCGCATCCCGCTGACGGTGCGCGCCGCCGGGACAGGCAATTACGGCCAGGCCGTGCCCTTGCAGGGCGGCGTCCTGCTCGACATGACGGCGCTGACTGGCATCGAATGGCAGAAGCCGGGCCTCGCCCGCGTCCGGGCCGGCTCGCGCATGGTCGATATCGACGCCGCGACGCGCCCGGAGGGCTTCGAGCTGCGCATGCACCCCTCGACCAAGCGCACCGCCACGATCGGCGGCTTCGTCGCCGGCGGCTCGGGCGGCGTCGGCTCCGTGACCTGGGGCGGCCTGCGCGAGCCCGGCAACATCCTGGCGGCGCGCATCGTCACGGTCGAGGACGAGCCGCGCATCCTGGAGCTGCGCGACGACGCCGCCCAGAAGGTCAACCGCGCCTATGGCACCACCGGCATCATCACCGCGCTGGAGATGCCGCTCGCCCCCGCCTGGCCCTGGATCGACGTCATCGTCGCCTTCGACGACTACATGGACGCCTTTGCGGCAGGCTACGAGGTCGCGCTGGCCGACGGCGTCGTCAAGAAGCTGGTGACGCCGGTGTCATGGCCGATCCCGGCGCATTTCGGCGCGCTCAAGCCGCTCTGTCCCGAGGGCAAGAGCATCCTGATCTGCATGATAGCGGAGGCGTCGCTGGGTCCGTTCAAGGCGATCATCGGCGCGCGGGGGACGGTGACCTACGAGGCCCCCTCGGAGGAGGGGCCGGGCGCCACGCCGCTCTACGAATACACCTGGAACCACACCACCTTGCAGTGGCTGAAGGGCGACCGTTCGATCACCTATCTGCAATGTCTTTTTCCGCACGACCGGCTGATCGATAGCGCCCGCGAGATGATCGCGCGCTTCCCCGACGAGGTGCTGGCGCATCACGAGTTCATCCGCTTCGGCGGCAAGGTCACGGCCAGCGCCCTGCCGATCCTGCGCTACACCACGCCCGAGCGGCTGAACGAGATCATCGCGCTGCACGAGGCGTGCGGCGTGATGATCGCCAATCCCCATGTCGTGACGCTGGAGGAGGGCAGCCGCCACAAGCGCGCGGACGCCGACCAACTCGGATTCAAGGCGGAGGTCGATCCGCACGGGCTGCTCAACCCCGGCAAGATGGCGAGCTTCGTTCCCGCCGCTCAGGCGAAATAGGCGAGCTTCTCGCTGGTCGGCATGGCGTCGAGCGCGCGCAGATCGGCCTCCGACATGCTGGCGACCGGGATGACGGCCGGTTTCGCCGCCGGCGCAGGGTTCGGCTCCGGCTCCACGAAATCGAGATCGTCGTCGAGGATCGCGCTCGTCGGCACGCGCCGATGCGCCGGAGTGGGCTCCGGCTCCAGGACCGAATGAGCGGCGAGCGGGTTCTCGACGACGTCGACGTCGTAGCTCGACAGCGGCCCCGCAGGGCGCAGTCCAAGCTCGACCACGGGCCCCGGCGGCTCCGACGGCGCGAAGCCGACATCCTCGATCTCGCCTTCGCCGAAGGCGCGCAGGCTCGAATCGAGCATGGCGATCGTGTCGGCGATCTTGCCGATGCGCTGGGCCCCGCCTTCGACCACGGCGGCGGCGGCGTAGATTTCGGTGGCGCGCCGGTCGAGCCGGTCGCACTGGGCGCTGTCCGCGCCGGCCTCGCGCAGGGTCCAGGCCGCTTCCTGAATGCCTTCGGTCGCCGCGATGATGCTGGCGGCGGCGCCCTCCATGCGCCCGGCCAGGCCGGAGGACGAGCCTTCGGCGTGGCCGCTGATGCGCTCGAGATCGCTGCGCAGATCCATGATCAGCGCCGAAGCCTCGCGCAGACTGGAGTCGTTGACAGCCGGCTGCGGCGTGGCAGCCCCGACCGCCCGCTCGATCCGGGCGATCGCGGTGAGCAGTTGCGTGGTGTCGGCCTGGCGATTGCGCTTGGCGAACTCGGCCATGAACCAGCGCCCGCGCGCGGTTTCCATGACGGCTGCGGCGATGGCGTCGTAGTCGGATTCGGTCAGCGCCGTCAGGGAGCGCGCATCGCTCATGGCGAACCTGCTTTTGTGGACTGGCCGAATCGCTTTTCGACAGTCGTGATGATTCGCCGGCCATCGTGCGGCCCGAATGCTTAAGGAAGTGCTGCCAGGCCGATGCTGTCCTGCTTGCCAAGTCCCGGGCCGTGACGGCTCCCAGAACAGGACGCCGCGCGCTCGGCTCGCGGCTGGCGTTGACGCAGGCGCTCAGCTTCCTCGGCATCGGGATCTCTTTGCCTTTTCTGCCGCTCTGGCTCGATTCGCGCGGCTTCGACGACGTGACGATCGGCTGGCTGCTCACGATCCCGATCCTGATGCGGGTGGCCGCGTCGCCCTTCGTCTCCGGGCTCGGCGACGGCAGGGTCGCGCCGGTGCGGCTGCTGGCCTGCCTCAACGCGATCGCGGCGCTGCTCTATCTGGCGCTGCTGCCGGCGTCCGGCGTCTGGTCGATCGCCGCTCTGCTGGCCCTGAGCGCGATCGCGCTTTCGGGCGTCGTGCCCTTGATCGACATGCTGACCATCGCGCAGATCCGGGCCGGAGCCGCCGTGGACTACGGCCATGTCCGCCTCTGGGGCTCGGTCGCCTTTCTCGCCGCGAACATCGCCGGCGGCTACTGGATCGCGGCGGACGGCGCGCGGATCGTGCCGGTCGCACTGGCGCTCAGCGCCGGGCTGGGCGTTGCGGTGGCGCTGGCTGCGCCGGCTCTG
>JAKFWE010000262.1 GCA_021732895.1 Allobosea sp.
GCGGCGTCGAGACGTTGCTGGTCGCGGGCGTGACGACCGAGGTCTGCGTCCACACCACCGTGCGCGAGGCCAATGACAGGGGCTATCGCTGCCTCGTGCTGGCCGACGCCTGCGCCTCCTATTTCCCCGAGTTCCACGAGGTCGGCTTAGCGATGATCGCGGCGCAGGGCGGAATTTTCGGCTGGGTCACGACGACGCGGGACGTGCTTTCGGCGCTGGGGGCGCAGGAGCGGGCGGCCTGATCATCTTGGGGGGAGATGGCGATGACGACGACGACAGCCTCACCGAAACTCTGGACGCCGGGCGACTGGAACGCGCTGTTCGGCTTCGGCACCAACATCCTGGTCAACCTGCTGGTGCTGACCGGTCTGTTGCAGTTCGTGCTCAAGATGCCCACCGAGATCGTGTTCGGGCGCATCCTGCCGGCGCTCGGCCTGATGATGTTCCTCTCGACCGGCTATTACGCGTATCTCGCCTGGAAACTGGCCAAGGAGACCGGGCGCGACGACGTCTGCGCGCTGCCGTCCGGCATCAGCGTGCCGCACATGTTCGTCGTCACCTTCGTCATCATGCTGCCGATCGCGAGCATGACCGGCGACCCGATCAAGGGCTGGGAGGCCGGGCTCGTCTGGGTGTTCTTCCAGAGCTTCATCCTGATGGCGGGCGGCTTCATCGCCCCCTATATCCGCAAAATCACGCCGCGCGCGGCGCTGCTGGGCACGCTGGCCGGCGTCTCGATCGCCTTCATCTCGATGCGGCCGGCGCTGGAGATATTCCTCACGCCGGCGATCGGGCTGGTGTGCCTGGCCATCATCCTGGTGAGCTGGTTCGGCGGCGTGCGCTATCCGAAAGGGATACCGGCGGGCCTCGTGGCGATCGCCTTCGGCATGGTGATCGCCTGGGGATCGACGTTGCTGGGGCTCGATGTCGGGGGCATGAGCCTCGCCAAGCTCGGCGCGGCCTTCTCGAATTTCGGCTTCTCGCTGCCGGTGCCGGCCTTCAACCACGTCTTCTCGGGCTTCGACTATCTCGGCGTCATCCTCGTCACCGCGATCCCGTTCGGCATCTACGACCTCGTCGAGGCGATGGACAATGTCGAGAGCGCGGAAGCCGCCGGCGACCACTACCCGACGACGCGGGTTTTGACCGCGGACGGCGTCGTCTCGCTGATCGGCTGCCTGATGGGCAACCCCTTCATCAACGCGGTCTATATCGGCCATCCCGGCTGGAAGGCGATGGGCGGGCGCATCGGCTACTCGGCCGCGACGGGCGTGATCGTGATCGCGCTGTGCTGGTTCGGCGTCATCGCGCTTCTGCTGGCGCTGGTGCCGATCGTCGCGATCTCGCCGATCCTGCTCTATATCGGCATGCTGATCGGGGCTCAGGCCTTCCAGACCACGCCGACGAGCCATGCGCCGGCGATCGTGCTGGCCGTGACGCCGCATCTCGCCGCCTGGGCCAAGGTCCAGATCGACGGCGCGCTGGGCGCGGCCGGGACGAACGCGGCTGCCGTCGGCATCGACAAGATGGCCAATATGGGCGTGCTCTATCACGGGCTCGAACTGATGGGCGGCGGCGCGATCCTGTCTGGCCTCGTGCTTGGGGCGATCGCGGTGTTCATCATCGAGAAGCAGTTCCTGAACGCGGCGGGGTTTGCGGCGGCGGGCGCGGTGCTGACCTATTTCGGGCTGATGCATGGCGAGGCGATCGGCGTCGGCAGGGGCCTTGGCGTCACGCCCTCGATCAGCCTCGCCTATGCGATGGTCGCGGGCTTCCTCTGGCTTTGCGCGAAGCAACTCGCCGGCGAAGGCATGCAGAAGACCATGACGACGGAACCGCGCGCCAAGCTGGAGCCCGCTCAATGAGCGCCATCAATCCCGTATTCGACGCCGAGCGGCACTGCGACGCCATGGCCCCGGCGCTCGGCCTGACGATCACGCCGGAGCAGCGGCCGGGCGTGCTGCAGTTCCTTGGCGTGGCGGCGCAGATGGCCACGATCGTGCAAGCGGCCGCGCTCGACGATGGCGGCTTCGACATGGCCTCCGCCTTCCGGCCGGGGCGTCCTGCCGGGGGAGAAACCTGAGTGACCATCGATGTCTTCGCGCCGGCCCATGTCATCGCGGCGCAGGTCAGGGACGGGGCCGTCACGGCCGAGTCCGTCACGCAGGGCTTTCTGACGCGCATCGCCGCGCTGAACCCGCGGATCAACGCTTACACCGACGTCGCGCAGGCGCGAGCGTTGGCACAGGCGCGCGCGATCGACGCGAGGCGGGCCAAGGGCGAGACTCTCGGCCCGCTCGCCGGCGCGCCCTTCGCGGTCAAGAACCTGTTCGACATCGCGGGGCTGCCGACGCGGGCGGGCTCGAAGATCAACCGCGAGCGCCCGCCCGCCGCCCGCGACGCCGTGCTGGTCGAGCGGCTCTCCGCTGCCGACGCGGTGCTGCTCGGCGGGCTCAACATGGGCGAATACGCCTATGACTTCACCGGCGAGAACGCCCATGACGGGGCCTGCCGCAACCCGCACGATCTCGCGCGGATGGCGGGCGGTTCGTCCTCGGGCTCGGGCGCGGCGACGGCGGCGGGGCTGGCGCCGCTGTCGCTCGGCTCCGACACCAACGGCTCCATTCGAGTGCCGGCCTCGCTCTGCGGCATTTTTGGCCTGAAGCCGACCTATGGCCGCCTGCCGCGAACGCGTTCCTTCCCCTTCTGCGACGCGCTCGACCATCTCGGGCCGTTCGCGCGCGACGTCACCGATCTGGCGCTCGCCTATGACCTGTTGCAGGGGCCGGACGCGCATGACCCGGCCTGCGCGCAGCGGCCGGCCGAGCCTTGCCTGCCGACGCTGGAGCAGGGTGTGGCCGGCCTGCGGATCGCGGTGGCGGGCGGCTATTTCGCGACGGACGCGATGCCGGAAGCGGCGGCAGCCGTGGCGGCGGTGGCAGGTGCGCTCGGCGCGAAGGGCAGCGTCGCACTCGAAGGCGCGGGGCTGGCGCGGGCCGCCGCCTTCCTGATCACCAATGCCGAGAGCGCGGCCTTCCACCTCGGCCGGCTGCGGGCGCGCGCCGACGATTTCGACCCCGAGACGCGCGACCGCTTTCTCGCAGGCGCGATGCAGCCGGCGGCCTGGTACATCCAGGCGCAGCGGGTGAGGCGCTGGTTCCACGACACGACGATGAAGCTGTTCGACGATGTCGATCTGATCGTCGCGCCGGCGACGCCGTGCATAGCTCCGTTGGTCGGCCAGAAGACGCTGGAACTGCGGGGGGAGACCGTGCCGCTGCGGCCCAATCTCGGCATGTTCACCCAGCCGATCTCGGCGATCGGGCTGCCGGTGGCGGCCGTGCCGGCGTTCGGGGCGGGCCTGCCGATCGGCGTCCAGCTCATCGCCGCGCCGTGGCGCGAGGATCTGTGTCTGCGCGCGGCGTTCGCGCTCGAACGGTCGGGGGTGTGCGCGGCGAAGCCGCCGCCGCTCTGAACGCACTTCCCCGACGAGGAACGCCCGGCCTTGCGGCCGGGCGTCGCCTTCGTCCCGCAGCCTGCGTCCCGGATCAGATCGTCAGCGTGCCGGCCTTGGCGGCGGCGTAGCGCTCGTTGACCTTGGCCCAGTTCACGACGTTCCACCAGTTCTTGAGATACTCGGCGCGGCGGTTCTGGTATTTCAGGTAGTAGGCATGCTCCCAGACGTCGTTGCCGAAGAGCGGCATCTGCTTGTCCATCAGCGGATTGTCCTGCCCGGCCTTGCTGACCAGAGCGAGCTTGCCAGCCTTGTCGACCGTGACGAAGACCCAGCCAGAGCCGAAGACGCGCAGGCCGGCGGCCTCGAAGTCGGTCTTCATCTTGTCGAAGCCGCCGAGGTCCTTCGTGATCGCGGCCGCGACGTCGCCGGTCGGCGCGCCGCCGGCGTTCGGACCCATCACCTCCCAGAACATCGTGTGGTTGGCGTGGCCGCCGCCGGCGTTGCGAACCGGGGTGCGCACCGCCTCGGGCACCTTCATCAAGTCGCCGAGCAGCGTCTGAAGCGGCGTCGAAGCCACGACGCCGTGGTCCTTGGCGACGCCGTTCAGGCCGGCGACGAAGGCGGCGTGGTGACGGGTGTAGTGGATGTCCATGGTCGTGGCGTCGATATGCGGTTCGAGCCCGGCCGCCTCATAGGCGCGCTTGGGCAGCGAGAACGGCCCGGCGGGAGCGGCGGGCGCCGCGGCCTGCGCCCAGACGCGGGGCGCGGCGGTCAGCGCCACGGCGGCGGCGCCGAAACCGATGAGGGAGCGGCGGGAAAACGATGTCGCGTCGGTCATGTGAGCCTCCTTGGCCGATCGGGGACAGCCGGCCTTGCCCCTGCGTTAAGCGCATGGCGGCCCTTCGGATGCAACTGCACGAAAATTTTCCGTGACGCCGGGAGCCGCCGTAGCATGTTGCGCGGCGAAAACGACGAAACTTCGTCGACAGGGCCGTGCCGATCGCTTCCCGCGGGACAATCTGGCGCGGTGCTTGCTAGCCTGCCCGCGTTCTGAGTCGCGCCGGGGGGCGCATCGTCGGCGCCAGATCGCAACGAGCCGGGCGAGCGCACAGCTGGCCGCGGACACGAGGGGAACACGACGATGACCGCGATGCGACTTGGCCTCTTGCTGGCCGCTTCCATGCTCGCCCTGGCTTCGGCGCAGGCGCAGACGCCGAAAAGGGGCGGGACCGTTCATGCGGTGCTGCAGCCCGAGCCGCCGATGCTGATGCAGGGCCTCAACCAGAACGGGCCGACCAACATGGTCGCCGGCAACATCTACGAATCGCTTCTGCGCTTCGATGAGAAGCTCGCTCCCCAACCCTCTCTGGCCAAGAGCTGGGAGATCTCGGCCGACGCTAAGGTCTATACCTTCAGGCTCCAGGAGGGCGTGACCTGGCATGACGGCAAGCCGTTCTCGGCCGACGACGTGGTGTTCTCGCTCGACAAGTTCCTGCGCGAGGTGCACCCGCGCTGGCGCGTGATCGTCAACGCCCAGGTCGAGAAGATCGAGAAGGTCGATGCGGCGACCGTGACGATCACGCTGAAGCAGCCTTTCGGGCCGCTGCTCCTGGCGATGGAGGTCGCCTCCACGCCGATGATCCCGAAGCATCTCTACGACGGCACCGACTACCGGGCGAACCCCAACAACAACACGCCGATCGGCACCGGCCCGTTCAAGCTTAAGGAATGGAAGAAAGGCTCCTACATCCACCTGGTCAGGAACGATACCTACTGGCTGAAGGGAAAACCCAACCTCGACGAGATCTACTGGCAGATCATCCCCGACGCCGCCGCGCGCGCCGTCGCCTTCGAGACCGGCAAGATCGACGTGCTGACCGGCGGCTCGATCGAC
>JAKFWE010000401.1 GCA_021732895.1 Allobosea sp.
TTGGCGCGACGATCAAGGACAGAGTGCCGGCTTTCCGGCCGCCCATCCCTAACCCTTCCCCACCGCAAGAGCGGGGGGAAGGGGACGCGACTGGTCTTCAAGCGATTGCCCTGGCCGGCTGAATCGGGACTGGCGCTTCCCTGCGCTAGCGCCTACATCTGTGGTGCGGGGCTGCCTGGTGCGTGCGAGAACTGTATTCCCGGGCCCATACGACTCCCCAGGGAGCTGTCCCTGACCGGGTCCCTGGACCCGGACACACGGCGCCCACCTACTTCAGTAGGTGTCCCGGGATCGAAATCTTCACGGCCAAGGTGGCTCCGCACAACTCCGACATGACGCTCTCCCCAAGCGACCCCGCCGGCCGAAAAGCCGCCCTGCGCGCGCAGGCGCTGGCGCGACGCGACGCGCTCGCGATCGACGACAGGCTGATCTGGGACGAGGCGGTCTGCGAACGGACGCTGGCTTTGCTGGACGAAGTGGCCGCGCCGCTCCGCGACGAATCCGCATCCGTGATCGTGTCCGCCTACTGGCCGATGGGGTCGGAGGCCGACCCGCGCCCGATCCTGGAGGCGCTGCACGCGCGGGACGTCGCCCTGTGCCTGCCGGCGATCGTCGACAGGCGCATGATCTTCCGGCGCTGGGCGCCATGGGAGCCGATCGCGCCCGGCGGCTTCGGGACCCTGGTTCCGGAGGCGCACCGGCCCGAGGTGACGCCCACGATCGTGCTCGCGCCGCTGCTGGCCTTCGACCGGCGCGGCTACCGCATCGGCTATGGCAAGGGCTACTACGACGCCGCGCTCGCTCGGCTCGGCCCCGTCGCCAGCATCGGGATCGCCTACGCCCGTCAGGAAATCGACGCCGTGCCGGACGAGCCGCACGACCGTCGGCTCGGCTGGGTCGTCACCGAAAGCGAGGCGATCGCCTGCGGTTGATTCGCAACCGCATTCGCGTCACGAAGGACCGGCGTCGCGCGGCGGGATTCTCATGCGTCTTCTCTTTCTCGGCGACGTCGTCGGCCGGCCGGGCCGGATCGTGGTTCAGGAGCGGCTGCCCGCCCTGCGCACCCGCTGGAAGCTCGACTGCGTCGTGATCAACGGCGAGAACGCGGCCGGCGGTTTCGGCATCACCGAGGCGATCTGCGACGAGCTGCTGGCGGCCGGGGCCGACGCGGTGACGCTGGGCAATCATTCCTGGGACCAGCGCGAGGCGCTCGTCTTCATCGCGCGCCAGCAGCGGCTGGTGCGGCCGGCGAACTATCCGGCCGGCACGCCCGGCCGCGGGGCCGCCGTGGTCGAGGCCGCCAACGGCGCGCGCGTGCTGGTCGTCAACGTCATGGGGCGCGTGTTCATGGATGCGCTCGACGATCCCTTCGCCGCCGTCGAGCGCGAACTCGCCGCCTGTCCGCTGGGCGAGGTCGCCGATGCGGTCGTGGTCGACATCCATGCCGAGGCGACCAGCGAGAAGCAGGCGATGGGCTACTTCGTCGATGGCCGCGCCAGCCTCGTCGTCGGAACGCACACCCACACCCCGACGGCCGATACGCGCATCCTGGCCGGCGGCACGGCCTACCAGTCCGACGCCGGCATGTGCGGCGACTATGATTCCGTGCTCGGCATGCAGAAGGACGAACCGCTGCGGCGCTTCCTGCAGAAGACGCCGGGGGCCAGGATGGAGCCGGCGGCCGGCGAAGGCTCGCTTGCCGGCGTCGCTGTCGAGATCGACGATGCGACCGGGCTCGCCCGGGCCGTCTGGCCGGTCAGGCTCGGGCCGCATCTCGGCGCGGCCGTGCCCGAGGCGTGGGAGCCGAGCTGATCGCAGCCATCGGCTCGCCCTCAGGCGGCGCGACTCTGCAGCATCAGATGGTCGAAGGCCTCGGTCAGGGAGGAGGCCTGCCGGGCCAGCGTCTCCGCGACGCTCAGCACCTCGGCGACATCGGCGCCGGCGGCCTGGGCCAGATCGCTGACGCCGCAGATCGTCTGCGCCAGCTCCTGCGTGCCCAGCGCCGCGAGACTGACGCTGCGGGCGATCTCATGGGTCGCCGCGCGCTGCTCGTCGATGCCGCCTGCGATCGTCATGGCTGTCTGGTCCATCTGGCCGACGAAGGCGACGATGCTCTCGATCGCGGCCACGGCCTCGCGCGTCGCCGCCTGCATCGCCGGCACCTGGGCGGCGATCTCGTCGGTCGCCCGCCCGGTGCGGGCGGAAAGCTGCTTGACCTCGTGGGCGACGACGGCGAAGCCGCGCCCGGCCTCGCCGGCGCGGGCGGCCTCGATCGTGGCGTTCAGCGCCAGCATGCTGGTCTGCCCGGCGATGGCGCGGATGCTTTCGACGATCGAGCCGATCGTCTCGGCGGCGCGGGCGAGGCTCTTGACGATGGCGTCGGTCCGGTTCGCGGCGGCGCTGGCGTCATGGGCCATGGTCGCCGCCCGGGCCATCTCGGCAGAGACATGGTTGAGCGAAATCGACAGCTCCTCCGCGGCCCCGGCGACGTTCTGGACGTTGAGCGAGGCTTCGTCGGAGGCGTGCGCGGCGACGACCGCCTGCTGCCCGGTGTCCTTGACGACGTGGTTCATCGCCCGGGCGAGACTCTCCACCGAGGTCGCGCCGGCGTTGACCGCTCCGACGACCGATCGCACGGTGACCGCGAACGCCTCGATCTCGCGCCGCGTCCGCTCGCGGCTGTCGCGCTGCACCTTTTCGTAGGTTTCGAGCAGCAGTTCGAGGTCGAGCTGGGCCGCCTTGTTGAGGGCGGCGCGCGTCGCGATGCGCAGGCTGAACTCCTTGCGCCGCCAGAAGCCGCCGAGCTTCTGCAACGTGTCCCGATCGAGGCCGAGCTCCTTGCCGATCCGGTTGTTGACGATGGCGTGGCAGATCGCGACTGCGTAGGCCGGCACGCCATGGGCGTTGAAGGCGGTGGCGAGGCGGTGCGCCGATTCCAGATAGCCGTCGCCCATGTCGCCGGACGCCAGCCTGACCCAGTGCTCGAGCCGCAGGGCCTGCACTTCCGGAACCTTGAAGGCGCGGCCGGCCTCGGGCCACGGGTCGAATTGCGGATGCATCTCGACGAGCAGCGCGGGCAGCCGCTCGCGCGCGAAGGCGCCCTGCCGGCGCAGCAGAGCGAGGTCTCCCGGGCCGATCTGGAACGCGGCGAAGCGCAGTTCCTGTTCCGCGATGGCGGTGCTGGACACGGTTGCCAATTGGTCCGGTTGGGCGCCCGAAAGGCGCGTGGCGCTCATCGTCTTGGACCGAACTTTGGTCTGCGGCGGGAAAGAATGCCTTAACGTCGCGTCCCGTGCCGGGAGAACCAGCGAGATCGTGATTTCAGAACGGCATCCGCGCATGCCTGCCGGCAGCGCTTGCTTGGTCTGGAAATCGCCGCCTATAACGCCGAAACGACCGGAGCGGCGCGCCCGGCCGCGGGCGCAGTCGCATGGCGGAGGCTTCAACATCCATGGCCGGGCATTCCCAGTTCAAGAACATCATGCACCGCAAGGGCAAGCAGGACGCGGTGCGCGCCAAGCTCTTCTCGAAGCTCGGGCGCGAGATCACCGTGGCCGCCAAGATGGGCATGCCCGACCCTGCGATGAATCCGCGCCTGCGCATGGCGGTTCTGGCCGCGCGCGCCGAGAACATGCCCAAGGACAACATCCAGCGCGCGATCAACAAGGCGGCCGGCGGCGATGGCGACAATTACGACGAGGTCCGCTACGAGGGCTATGGGCCGGGCGGGGCCGCCGTCATCGTCGAGGCGCTGACCGACAACCGCAACCGCACCGCCTCGGCCGTGCGCTCCTACTTCACCAAGGCGGGCGGGGCGATGGGCGAGAGCAACTCGGTCTCGTTCATGTTCTCCCGCGTCGGCGAAATCAGCTATCCGCCGCAGGCCGGCGACGCTGATGCGGTGATGGAGGCCGCCATCGAGGCCGGCGCCGACGACGTGATCAGCGACGAGAACGGCCACACCATCCTGTGCGACTTCGACGCGCTGAACGAGGTCTCGAAGGCGCTGGAGGCGTCGCTGGGCGCGCCGGCTTCCGCCAAGCCGGTCTGGCGGCCCTCGACCAGCGCACCGCTGGACGAGGAGAAGGCCGCCTCGATGATGCGGCTGATGGAGGCGCTCGACAATGACGACGACGTCCAGAACGTCTTCGCCAATTTCGAGATCGCTGAGGAGGTGATGGCGAAGCTCGGGGCGGCGTAAGGTTCGATTGCGCGAAGATGTTTCGCTACCGCCCGATCAGCCCGTCCCACAAAGGCAGGCTGACGACGGCGCTCAGGAAGATCACCAGATAGGCGATGCGGCGGAAGCCGGCCTCGGAGGCGAGGCGAAAGCCCTGCGTGCCCGCCCACAGCCCCGCGCCGTAGATCGCAAAAAGCGGCAGCGCCATCAGCAGGGCGGCCGGGGTCAGGATGCCGGCGAGCCAGAGCGAGGCGCCCGTGATCGCGGTGGCGAGGCCGAAATAGGCCTGCAGATTGGCGCGCGTGCGGTGGCGGTCGTTCCGCTGCGCGCCGAGCCAGAACACCGCAAGCGGCATGCCGCCGATGCTGGCGAGCCCGCTGCACAGGCCCGACAGCGCGCCCACGCCCAGTTACAGCGGAAGTCCGGGCCGGCCCTGATAGCGCCAGCCCGAGGCCATCAGGGCGACGGCGCCGAGAACGAGCCCGGCCAGCAGCCAGCGCATCGTCTGCCGATCGAGCCAGAGCAGCAGCCAGAGCCCGATCGGCAAGGTCAGGGTCGCGGCGACCAGCAGCGGCACGACCTCGCGCCAGTCCGCCCGCCGGGCCGAGCGGGCCGCCAGCGGCAGCGCGAAAGGCGCGTCGATCACCCAGATCAGCGCCAGCGCCGCGACGGGGCCGATGACGATGCTGGCGAGCGGCATGAAAACCATGGCGAAGCCGAAGCCGGTGAAGCCGCGGACCAGCCCGCCGAGCAGCGTCGCCAGCGTCAGGATCGCGAGCCCCGAGGAGGGCAGTGCGGGAAACAGGGTCGCGAGCAGCTCGGTCATCGGCCGGGGTCAACGGGAGGCGTCCTGCCGCAACAACATCCGCCCGCCCGCCCGGGCAAGACCTGTCCCGGGATGAGCGCGATGCGCTGCGATCATCAATCCCCGGGGCCAGCATGATTTCCTGGCGATGCGCATGGAACAAAGCGGGTCCATGCACTAGGCTTCCGGTCCACATGCATCCTGCGATTCGCATCCTCGGGCTCGATCCCGGCCTCCGGAAGACCGGCTGGGGCATCATCGTCGCCGAAGGCAGCAAGCTCGGCTTCGTCGCCTGCGGCTGCGTCGAGAGCGATGCGGCGCTGAGCCTGGCCAAGCGGCTGCGGCAATTGCATGAGGGCCTGAGC
>JAKFWE010000400.1 GCA_021732895.1 Allobosea sp.
GACGCGGCTGGAGCGCGAGCAGTCGCTCTCATTCCTCGAATTCAACTACATGATCCTGCAGGCCTACTATTTCGTCGAGCTCAACCGGCGCACCGGCTGCATCCTGCAGATGGGCGGGTCCGACCAGTGGGGCAACATCGTCAACGGCATCGACCTCGGCCACCGCATGGCGGACGTGCAGCTCTACGCGCTGACCTCGCCGCTGCTGACCACCTCGTCGGGCGGCAAGATGGGCAAGACGGCGTCCGGCGCGGTCTGGCTCAACGCCGACCTCATGAGCGCCTATGATTTCTGGCAGTTCTGGCGCAACACCGAGGACGCCGATGTCGAGCGCTTCCTGAAGCTCTACACTGTCTTGCCGATGGCCGAGATCGCGCGGCTCGCCGCGCTGGGCGGCGCGGAGATCAACGACGCGAAGAAGGTTCTGGCGACCGAGGTCACGGCGCTGCTGCATGGGCGGCCCGCGGCCGAGGCGGCCTCGCAGACAGCGCGCAAGACCTTCGAGGACGGCGCGCTCGCGACGGATCTGCCGAGCGTGCAGGTTCCTCGTGCGACGCTGGAGGCGGGGCTCGGCGTCCTCACCGCCTTCGTCGAGGCCGGTCTCGTGCCCTCGACGGGCGAGGCGCGCCGGCAGGTCAAGGCCGGCGGCCTGCGGGTCAACGATGTGGCGGTCGCCGACGAGCGCGCGCTGCTCTCGCTCGGCGATCAGACGGCCGAGGGCGTGATCAAGCTGTCCTTCGGCAAGAAGAAGCACGTCCTGCTGCGGGCCGGCTGAACCGGCTGGTCAGCGGTTCGATTCGCCGCGCTGGCTCGAGGGGCGGGTCGGCCGGTCCAACGGCGCGCCGCCCAGCGGATCGACGAAACGCCGCAGGATGCCGGGCGCGATCGCCGAGAGCGGATTGATCGTCATGGTCGGCGCGCTGGCGGAGCCGGACAGGCGGAAATTGACCGCGAACAGCCCGCCGTACTGGCTGCCGCCGCCGAGCAGCGCGCCCAGCACCGGCACCTGCGCGAAAGCGTTGTTGAAGGCGTAGCCGGGCACGAAGGTGCCGCCGATATCGACACGGTCGCGGCCGTAATCGACGCTGCCCTGCAAGGTGAAGCCGATCTGCTGGCCCCAGATCACCATGTCGGAGACGTCGAGCCGGTTCGCCGACCGGGTGAACTCCGCCCGCAGCTTGGTGAACGCGACCTCGCTTGCGTCGATGGGGCCGGCGGCGCTTCCATCCGCAGCCGCCGCCGGCGCCAGCACGCGCCGCAAGGCCGGCTCGTCCCGGACGATGAAATTGCGAAACAGAAGCTCGCCGCCCTGCCTCGCGCCTGCCGCCCCCAGCGACAGAACGATGTCGCCGCCATTGGCGCGGCGATAGAGATCGAAGAATCGCAGCAATCCGCCGCCATTTTCCGACTGGACCACGAGGGGCCCCGCGGCCTCGCCCTGACGGGTCTGTTTCATGGTCAGCGCACCGCGACCGATCTTCCCGTCGAAGGTCAGGGAGCGGATGGCGCCGTCGCGCTTCGACAGCTTCAGGACGGCGCCGCTGATCGCCTCGTTGTTGAAGCCCGTCAGGATCGGAACCTCGAGGTCGAGATCGAGGTCGTCGCCCGAACCCGCGCCCTGGCTGCGCCCTGCGGAGGGGACGCCTTGCAGATCCTTGATGAACGGCCTGGCGTCGGCCACCGCGCCGCGGACCGTCGCCCTGATCACGCCGCCCTCTCGCCTGGCCTCGAGCTTCAGGTTGTCGCCGGGCGAAAGCCGCGCCTGTGAAAGGCTGGCGCTGACGAAGCCGTTCTGCCGGTTCAACGCGACCTTACCGCGGACCAGCACCGATCCGGCCTCGAACTGGAAGTCGTCGAGAACCGGCCCGTCCGCCGATGCGAGATAGCTGAAACTGGCCTTGCCGGGACGCCCGGCAGGCTTGGCGGGGCTGACGAAGCCGAAATCGATCGCGGCCCTTGCGAAATCGATCTCCACACGCGGCATGGCGTCGACGGCCTTGCCGAGCGGCTTCACGACCCTGGCCTGCACGACGCCGTTGACGCCGGCCTCGGGGCCGAGGCCCCATTTTTTGCGCGCATTGTTGTCCAGGGACACTGACAACGCAGCCTCTCCCTGCCCCTTCGGGTTTTGCCGCAGTTCGATCTGCGCACGCTCTCCGGCGACCCGGCCCTCGCCGCGAAGCAGCAGCCCGTCGCGGTCGAACTTCACGGTGAGATTGGCGCCTTCCAGCTTCTCCGCGCCGAGCAGCGTGTCGGAGCCGACGCCGGAGAGCGACCCGCTGCTCTGGACGGCGACCTCCTCGGGGCGGAGATCGCCGGCGAGCGGCAGCTCCAGCACCGTCGTCAGATCGCTTCTGCCGCGCAGCGAAGCCGGCTCCAGCCCCTGCGGGCCGAACCCGTCCAGAGCCGGGAAGGCGAAGAGCGCGGCCAGCGCCTCGACGGAGCCCGTCGAACGGAACTTGATGCGCGCCGGCGCCCGCCGGACCCATATCTCCGGGATCGAGAAGCTGCCCTCGGACAACGCCAGACTGCGGCCGCCGCCGAGAACCGCCTCGGCGCTTTCGACCGCGAGCTGCACCCTGCGGCCGCTCGCCGTTCCCACGACCCTGGCCTGAACCACCGGCGGCAGCCCTTCCCCCGGCAGGAACTGCACCTGGTCGCCCGTGACGGACAGCGCCAGCGACGCGTCGGGAAGCCCCTCTCCGGCCAGCAGCCTGCCATGATCGGGCGCCGAGAGATCGAGGGCGACCGACAGCGCCTCGATGCTGCCGGCGGCGATCTGGAGGCTCAGCGTCGCGTGCAGTTCCGGCGAGGTCCAGGCTGGCCAGACCGCGAGCAGCGCGCGCGCGGCGGAATTGCGGGCGCCGACCGAGATCTGCTGGGACAGACCCTCGGCGTCGCGCGCGACGCGCCCCGTCGCCTCGACATCCAGAAGCGGGCCACGCACCGAGAGGGCCTCGACGCGCACCGCGCTCGCGGCGGCGTCATAGACGACGACGCCCGCCAGCCGGTCGACGACCACGTCCTGATCCTGCCCCGCTCCCGCGATCTGGCCGCCGGCCTCGAAGTTCATCCGCCACGCGCCGCCGTCATCGCGCAGCGTTCCAGCCCCTTTCAGCAGCGTTCCGCCGGAGCGCAGCTCGGCCCTGGAGACGCGGATGTCGCCGACGTCGTCGCCGGTCTCGAACGCGAAGTGAGCTCCGTCGATCCTCAGCGGCGGCGCCGGCCCGGCGCCGAAATCGACGAGGCCTGGCTGGACGTCGATCCGGGCCGTGACGCTTCTGACGCCTGCCGCGGTTTGCGCCAGCGACACGACGCCGGCCATGGAGAGGCCGTCGATCGCGGCGGCGCCCGAGCCGAGAGCCAGCCCGATCATGGCCGCTGGCTCGAAACGCACGATCTCGATCTCGGCCCTGCGACCGCCCTGGGCATCGGCGGTGAGGTTGATCGCCAGCTCCTTCCAGCGTTCGCCGGTGCGGCCCTTCATCGTCAGGCGGGTCGAGCCCGGCTCGCCGCGGGTCAGCCTGATGTCGACGTCCTCGAGTCCGGCGCGCTGCCAGCCTTCAGGGTCGATCAGCGTGAGCCGCGCGCCGCGCATGCCGGCGGTCTCGAGCGAGCCGAGGAGGCCGTCGCCCTGCGCCAGCGTCGATATCGCCGCCATCGCGGCGGCGAAGGCGTTCCACTGACCGGGGTCGGGCAGCGCCGGCGTCACCGGCGGTGCGGCCGACGCCTCGTCGGCGTTCAACACCAGCGCCCCGTCCTGGTTGACGCCCATGCGCAGGTTCACGCCGCGCAGGTCGATCGACACGAGTCTGATCTGGCCTGTGAGCAGGGCCAGGGGGACATAGCCGAGCACCGCCTCGGGCGCGCGCAGCGTCGCGCCGCTGCTGTGGCGAAACGAAACCTGCCGGATGCGCAACTGCGACTGGCCGTCGATCCGGCCGAGTTCGGCCTGGCCGGCCTCGACGCGCCATTGCGGGCCGAGCCGCTCCTCGACCGCCGCTGTAATGCGACCCTCCAGCCCCGGCAGTGGAACCAGGCCTGTGACGAGCATCGTCGCGCCGGCCCCGGCCAGAGTCAGCAGCGCCACCACGGCGGCCACCGCAATCATCGCCAGACCGGCCTTCGCCCGGCGCCTGACGGCGACCGCGTCACATGCCGGGCCCGGCCCGGCGGTCCTGTCGTCGTCCTCGTTCACCAGGAACCTTCGATCTCTTGTTTCGAATCAGCGCAGGACGATCCGGTCGGCCAGGGCCGCGCGACAGCTTCGCATGGCGCACGAGACAGTGCGACCGTCTCGCGCCATCACAAGCGCGCGGTCGATCCGGCATTTCCGTCGCCGGCCTCGCGGGGTCCGCCAGGGCTGGTCCATGATCGACGTCGCGCTATCTCCCGCTGGAGGGCGCATGCAACGCCATGCCGCCACAAGGCGACGAAAGGAAGGCGGATCATGGTTTTGCAGGTCGGCGACAAGGCCCCGGAGTTCACGGCCCCGCGCGATGGCGGCGGGAGCGTTTCACTGGCCATGCTGCGAGGCCGCAAGCTCGTGCTCTACGCCTACCCCAAGGACGACACGAGCGGCTGCACCAAGGAGGCGCTCGCGTTCAACGACCTGCTGCCGGAATTCGAGGCGGCCGGCGTCGAGGTCGTCGGCGTGTCACCCGATCCGGTGAAGAGCCACGACAGGTTCAAGACCAAACACGGACTGCATTTCGCGCTGGCCTCCGACGAGACGCAGGCGATGCTGAGCGCCTACGGCGTCTGGGTCGAGAAGAGCATGTATGGCCGCAAGTACATGGGCGTCGAGCGCACCACGTTCCTGATCGACGCCGATGGCGTGATCGCGCGCATCTGGCCGAAGGTGAAGGTCGAGGGTCATGCGCAGGAGGTCCTGGCGGCCGCCAAGGCGCTCTGACGGCCGGCGGCACGCGCCGGAGCCTGAGTTTGCGAATGATTAACCCTAATGAGGTCTGATGGGGTCATCGGCAGCGTCCCAACCGGTATCGCGTATGACTCAATCGACCTCCGCCCGTCAGCTGTCCGTCAGCGGCCTCGTTTCGCACAAAACCTACACGGTCAGTCGCTCGACGGTTCTGGCGGGGCTGGCCTTGCTGGCCCTGAGCACGGCGTGCAGCGGCGCCGCCGGCTGGTACATTCTCAGCAAGGACGACCTCGCCGCCCGGCTGATCGCGCGGGAGACGACCAGGCAATACGCCTATGAAGACCGGATCGCCACGCTGCGCGCCGATATCGACCGACTCGCCAGCCGCGCACTGCTCGATCAGGACGGCGTCGAAGCCCGCGTCGATGAGCTCGCGACGCGCCAGGCCGATCTAGAAAGCAGGCAGG
>JAKFWE010000037.1 GCA_021732895.1 Allobosea sp.
TCCCCGCCGCAAGCGGGGGGAGGGCCTGAGCACGTCATCGCCCGAGAGAACCCTGTTCAGGCGATCGCCCCTTGCGAGAGCGGACCCTCAGGCGAATTCCATGATGACCGCATCGACCGCGAGCGAGTCGCCTTCCTTCGCCAGGATCCTGGCGATGGTGACGTCCTTCTCGGCGCGCAGCACGTTCTCCATCTTCATCGCCTCGACCATGCAGAGCGCCTCGCCGGTCTTGACCTCCTGCCCGACCGCGACCGAAACGGCCTTGACCAGCCCCGGCATCGGGCAGAGCAGGAACTTGCCGGTGTCGGCGGCGACCTTTTCCGGCATCATCGCGGCGAGCGCCGCCTCGCGCGCCGTGTAGACATGGGCCTGCGCATGGGCGCCGGCATGGCTGAGCGAAACGCCGTTCAGGATCGCGCGCACCTGCGCCGCGACCTGCACGCCGTCGAGCGCGCCGCGCCAGACCGGATCGCCGGGAATCCAGGCGCTGACGACGCTCACCGCGCGCGGCCCGAAGCCGATGACGATCGTATCGCCCTGCTCCGTCACCTCGCCCTCGAAACGCTCGGCCCCGAGCGCGACGACGCGCTTCCGGTCGAACGCGACCTTGCGCCAGCCCTGCATCTGGGCCGAGACGCCGCGCTTGCGCTGGTTCATGCGGTGATCGCACGCGATCGCGATGGCCGCCATCCGCAGCGCAACCTCGCCTTTCGGCGCGGGCGGCGTGAAGCCCTCGGGAAACTCCTCGGCGATGAACCCGGTCGACAGCGCGCCCGCGATCCAGCGCGGATGCTGCATCAGCGCCGAGACGAAGGGGATGTTGTGACGGATGCCGTCGATCGCGAAGGCGTCGAGCGCGCGCGCCTGAGCCTCGATCGCGGCGATCCGCGTCGGCGCGTGGGTGACCAGCTTGGCGATCATCGGGTCGTAATGGATCGAGATCTCTCCGCCCTCGAAGACGCCCGTGTCGTTGCGCACCGTCGCGTCCCCGTCGCGGCCCTCCGGCGGCGGACGATAGGTCACCAGCCGGCCGGTCGAGGGCAGGAAGCCGCGCGTCGGGTCTTCCGCGTAGACGCGGCTTTCGACGGCCCAGCCGTCAAGCTTGACGTCCGCCTGCGTCAGCCTGAGCTTTTCGCCGTAGGCGACGCGGATCATCTCCTCGACCAGATCGACCCCGGTGATCATTTCCGTGACCGGATGCTCGACCTGGAGCCGCGTGTTCATCTCGAGGAAGTAGAAGGACTTGTCCTGGCCGGTGACGAACTCGACCGTTCCGGCGCTGTCATAGTTGACGGCCTTCGCCAGCGCCACGGCCTGCTCGCCCATCTTGCGGCGCGTCGCCTCGTCGAGCAGCGGCGACGGCGCCTCCTCGACGACCTTCTGGTTGCGGCGCTGGATCGAACATTCGCGCTCGCCGAGATAGATCACGTTGCCGTGCTTGTCGCCGAGAACCTGGATTTCGATATGGCGCGGATCGACGATGAACTTTTCGACGAAGACGCGGTCGTCGCCGAATGAGGACGCGGCTTCCGATCTGGCCCGCGCGAAGCCTTCCGCGACCTCGGACGACGAGTGGGCGATGCGCATGCCCTTGCCGCCGCCGCCGGCCGAGGCCTTGATCATCACGGGATAGCCGATGCCGTCGGCGATGGCGACGGCGTGCTCCGGGCTCTCGATGATCCCGAGATGTCCGGGAACGGTCGAAACCCGCGCCGCCGCCGCCGCCTTCTTGGACTCGATCTTGTCGCCCATCGCCGCGATCGCGCCCGGATTGGGACCGATGAAGACGATGCCAGCGTCTTTCAGCGCCTGCGCGAAGGCCTCGCGCTCGGACAGGAAGCCGTAGCCCGGATGCACGGCCTGCGCGCCCGTGGCCTTGCAGGCGTCGATGATCTTCTCGATGACGAGATAGGATTTGCCGGCCTCCGGCGGCCCGATATGCACCGCCTCGTCGGCCATTTCGACATGCAGCGCGTCGCGGTCGGCGTCGGAATAGACCGCGACCGTGGCGATGCCCATGCGCCGCGCCGTCTTGATGACCCGGCAGGCGATCTCGCCGCGATTCGCGATCAGGATTTTGGTGAACATGCGCAGCGGCTCCCGGCCATGTGTCACAGGCTGTGACGGGCCGGGCGTCACGGACGCCGCAGCCGGCGTCCATTGATGCAAAAGTTCAGCCTCTGGCAAGCGCCTCGGCGTTCGGGAGCCGCGCGCCGCTCAGCTCGCCAGCAGCACGCGTCCGGCGTCGAAACCGCGCGACTTGGCGGCGCCCTTGCTGAAAGCGAAGCTCAGCAGCGCCTCGTCGCACCGCTGCGCCTCCCGCACGATCTCGAAGGCGATCCGGCGCGCCGTCTCCGTCGGACCATTGCCCGCGGACAGCGTCGTCACCAGCCAATGCGCCTTGTCGGCGTCGATCATCCCGGTCGGCCGGTTTTCCCAGACTGCGTAATCGACCACCAGCGCGACCAGGACGTCGGCGAACATCTCGCAGGTCTCGGGCGCCGCGCGGTCCAGCGCGACCAGCACATCGACGACATGGCGAGACATCGGGCAATCCTTTAGGGTCTCCCGCTGAAGCAGTTTGACGTCTTCATCGTCGATCGCGCGCTTTTCCATCACGCGATCGACGAATTCACGAAGTTCATGACAAATCATCGTTCAACCCCTGTCCGGCTTTGTTCGAGGCCGGTTTGTCCCTGTTGCAGGCACACCATGGATCGGAACGGACTAGAACGCGGTTAACGGCAAAATCTGAACGCATATTCAGGTTAAACGGACCTGATCCGAGATGGTTGCGCGGACGTTACTGACGATCGCCATGGCGGCAGCCGGCGCAGGCCTCAAGCCGGATCGGCGACGGCGAGGCTGTCGAGCAGCGCGGGCAGTTCCGCGAAATCGCGCAGGAGATGACGCGCGCCACACGCCATCAGCCGCTCGGCCGGCTGGAACCCCCAGTCCACGGCGACAGGCGCGACACCGGCCGCGATCGCCATCTCGATGTCGAAGGAGGCGTCGCCGACCATCGCCGTCCGCGCAGCGCGCGCGCCGGTCTCCGACAGGGCGCGCAGGATCATGCCCGGATGCGGCTTGGAAGGCGCGTCGTCGGCGGTCTGGATGGTCGAGAACAGGTCCCGCCAGCCGTGGCGCTCGACGATGTAGTCCGCGCCCCGGCGCGACTTGCCGGTGGCGACGCCGAGTTGCAGGCCGGGCCGCGCGGCCAGCGCCTCCAGCATCGCGGCGGCGCCGGGAAACAGCGGCTCGGCCAGCGCCGGGTCGGTCTCGGCCCGCCGCCGCATCGCGCCGAACACCTCCTTGTAGGTTTCGGTCAACACGGCGTCGGGCCGCGCCAGTCCGGCGAGGCGCATCAGGGCGATGTCGAGCGTCAGCCCGACGACGCCAAGTCCGGCCGCGCGGCCCGGATGATCGAGGCCGCAGCGCGCGAAGGCTTCGTATTGGGCGCCGAGGATGATCGCCTCGGAATCGATCAGCGTGCCGTCGAGATCGAAAATGATCAGGTCCATGCCGAGCGGCTTATCCCGTCATGCCGGCGAGCGCCATCGAAGCTTCCGCGCGCAGCTCATGCGCGCGACGCCTGCGCCGGCGGGCTCAGGATTGCCGGCCGCGCGCGCAGATGCTGACGGCCTGGCGCAACGCCTCGCCGTCCAGCCCCTGCGCCCGGCTCTCCTTGCGGCATTCGGCCAGCGCTGCGAGATCGGGCCGCCTGGCGTTGAAGCAGGCGATCAGCGCCGCCGTGCGGGCGCCCCCGATCAGGCCCCGCTCGTCGGTCTCGGCCTTGCAGGCGGCCCGCGCGGTCGCCGCCGTCGGCTTGCCGTCACGCGTCAGGCCGTCCCGGGCGTAAAGCTGGACTCCCGGGAACTTCGCCTGGATGCAGTCGCGCATCGCGGGCCTGAGATCCTCGCCCGACAGGGCGACGTTCTCGGCCAGGCAATCCTGCCGCGCCTTCGCCCGCGCCGCGCGCGGAACCGGCTCGTCGGGACTGGCGACGGCGGGGCTCGCCGCGGGCGCGGCGACGCGGGTCTGTGCGGCAGCCGGCGGGGCGAGGCAAAGGCTCAGGGCGGCAAGGACGAAAACCGGACGCATCATCGGAGCACCAGCGTGAGAGGGATCGAGAACAAAATTAGAACATAACCGCTTACGTTCTGCAAGTGTTCTCTTTCGCCACATTTCCGCTCTTCAGGCGTCGGGTGCGTCCACGATCGGGTCGTAAGGCGCGTCCTCGAAGCCGAGCAGGTTCCACGACTGGCGCATATGCGGCGGCAGCGGCGCGCTGACGTCGATCGTCCCCTGCCCGCGCGGATGCGGCAGCACGATCCGCCGCGCCAGCAGATGCAGCTTCTTCTGCATGCCGCCGGGCAGCTCCCAGTTCTGGATGTTGAAATATTTCGGATCGCCGACGATGGGGTGGCCGATATGGGCGGCGTGGGCGCGCAGCTGGTGCGTCCGTCCGGTCACCGGCTTCAGCGAGAGCCAGGCCAGCTTCTGGGCGGCGGTCTCGACCACGGCGTAGTAGGTTACGGCGTGCATCGCCCCGTCCTCGCCATGCCTGGCGACCGCCATGCGCTGGTCGCCGTCATGGGCCTCTTCGCGCGCCAGATAGGTCGAGACCCGGCCCTGGCGCACGCGTGGCGCGCCTGCGACCAGCGCCCAGTAGATCTTGCGGGCCGAACGCGAGCGGAAGGTCTTGGCCAGCGTCGCGGCGGCGAAGCGCGACTTGGCGATGACGAGGCAGCCCGCCGTGTCCTTGTCGAGCCGGTGCACCAGGCGCGGCTTCTGGCCGTCCTTGCCGGTCATCGCCTCGAGCATCTGGTCGACGTGGCGCGTGGTGCCCGAGCCGCCCTGCACGGCGAGCCCGGCGGGCTTGTTCAGCACGATCACGTCGTCATCCTCGTAGAGGGTGATCGAGCGCAGGAATTCGAGCGTGTCGCCATCGGCCGCCACCGGGCGCGGGCGCTGCTCCTGCGGATCGAACCGCAGCGGCGGGATGCGCACGCTCTGTCCGGCCTCGAGCCTGTCCTTGCCGTCGACGCGCTTGCCGTTCACGCGCAGCTCGCCCTTGCGCACGATCCGCTGGAGAAGGCCGAAGGGCAGTTGCGGGAAGCGCGTCGCGAGAAAGCGGTCGATCCGCATGCCGGTCTCGTCTGCCGTCACGACGAGCTGCTGCACGCCGGTCGCGAGAACCTCGGCCGTCTGCGCCCTGATCTCGGCGCGCGTCGGCGCGGCGGGCGCAGGCGCGGCAGGCGGTCGCGGCCGCCTGATCTCGGACCCCGCGGCGTTCTCCTTGGCGCGCGCAGCGGCGCTGGCGCTGCGCGGCGGCCGGC
>JAKFWE010000035.1 GCA_021732895.1 Allobosea sp.
GGCGGTGTCGGGCGCGATCAGCGAATAGAGCCCGCCGCTGCCGAGCCGGATCATCTCCTCGGTCAGGGGGAGGACCGCCGCCACGGGCACCCTGTAGGTGCTGGCGATGCGATCCGACAACTGCCGGAAATCGAGCGAAGGCAGAACCTTGTTCACGATCAGCAGCAGTTGCGGAACGCCGAGGCGGCGCGCCAGATCGAGCGTCACCGCCGTGCCCTGATAGTCCTGGTGGTCGGGCCGCAGGATCAGCAGCAGCGTGTCCGAGATCGCGATCGAGAGCAGCGTCTCCTCGTTGACGCCGGGATGGGTGTCGATCAGCAGATAATCGAGGGCGATCCGGCGGGCCAGTTCCTGAAAGCCGTCGTTCAGGATGTTGACGTCATAGCCTTCCTTGATCACCCGGGCGATCTCGCCCGGCCTGATGCTGGAGGGCACCAGCATCAACTGCCCCCCCTTCGCGGCGGGGTTGACGCCGTCGGCGCCGACGAGGCGGTCGGTGACGTCATGGGCGGCCTCCTCGATCTTGCAGCGGCCCCAGAGAAAGTCGTTCAGCGTGTAGCGCAACTGGTCGGGATCGACGTTGAACAGGACATGGATGCCGGGCGACTGGATGTCGGTGTCGACGATGGCGACGCGGCGGCCGCGATGCACGAGACTGGCGGCGATATTGGCGGTGGTGTTGGATTTGCCCGTGCCGCCGCGATACGAATGGGTCGAAACGATCACGGTCATGAGGTCAGGGCCCTGGTTCGTGGCGCGCCGCGCGCTCTCGCCTTCGACGGGTCGCGATCAGGCGCGCCGGCGGACATCGCGTCAGCCGCCATGGCGCTGGCGCATCGCCCGCGCGCGCTCCTGGAGCATGCGG
Organism: Allobosea sp.; assembly: GCA_021732895.1. Classification (GTDB taxonomy): domain Bacteria; phylum Pseudomonadota; class Alphaproteobacteria; order Rhizobiales; family Beijerinckiaceae; genus Allobosea. Next base: position 866 of record JAKFWE010000035.1, read on the forward strand.
AAATAGTCGGTTTCGACGATCTCGGAAACCTCGCGCTCCTTTCGCGTCATGTCGATCTCGATCGAGAGACGCTGCACCTCGCTGCGCAGCGTCACGTTCTCGGTCGTCACCGTGCGGTTGGCGTCCTCGAGCCGCCGGTTGGCTTCCTTGAGCTCGGCCAGCATCTCGCCCAGACGGTATTCGCGCGCCTCGATCTGGACGGCCATGCTGCCGAACGCCTCGGCCAGTTCCTGCACCATCGGCGAGGCGTCGGCGTCGATCGTCATGGCGAACAGGCTCTCGATCTTGGCGTAGTCGCCGCGCGCGAGTTCGCCGCAAAGATCGCGCAGCCGCCCGGTGAAATCGCCTGTCTCGTCAGCCACGCCGGACTCCGTTCCGAAGCAATCTAGGGGATCAATCGTGACAGAACGAGGAAGCTGTCAACACCCGTTCGCAACCGCCGCGCCGCGGTCGCGAGGGCAGCGACCGACGCCGATTTCCGCGATAGGGTTTAGAGCGCGATTCACGCGTCAGGTCTATATGGCGGGGTCGGTCGAAAATGCGAGGACGTAATGGATTATTTGCGATAGGACGCCTAACCTGCCGTTCGGTATCATAGCTTAGGCTCGGGGCGCCGGCATGTTGGCTCGCGGAATTCATGTCGTGCTGCGCAGCGACACTCACGAGATCCGCAAGCTCGCGGATGCGATCGAGTATCTCGCCGAATCCATGCAGTTGCCGCCGGCCATGGTGTTCAAGCTCAATCTCGCGCTCGACGAACTCATCACCAACACGATCGCCTACGGCTATGCCGAGCGGAAGGACGGCGAGATCGACATCGAGATGCGCCGTCACGACGACCGCGTCGTCGTCAGGCTGATCGATCAGGCCGAAGCCTTCGATCCGTTCGCGGCCGCTGTCGCCGACACGACATCGTCGCTGGAGGATCGCAAGATCGGCGGGCTGGGCATTCATTTTGTCCGTACCCTGATCGACGAGGTCAGCTATATGCGCGACGAGGACCGGAACGTGATCACGCTGACCCTGCTGTTTCCGCCCCAGCCGGCGAGCGCCTCGGATGGTTGAGACCGGTCTTGCCCCAACGGTGGCGCCGTCCGGGCGCGCGCCAGAGATGATGGAGATCCTCCGCTCATGATCGAGTCGGATTGGGTTGAGGACGTTCTGGTGCTGGCCCTGAAGGGCCGGCTCGACAGCGTCAATGCGAGCGCCGTCGAGGTGTCGATCACCGATCAAATCAAGCAGGGCGCCAATCGTCTCGTGCTCGATTTCACCGAGATCTCGTATGTGTCCAGCGCCGGGTTGCGGGTCGTGCTGGTGGTCGCCAAGCGGCTCAAGGAGGTCGGCGGCAAGTTCGTCCTCGTCGGCCTCGCGCCGTCGGTGCACGAGGTCTTCTCGATCAGCGGCTTTCTCCAGATCCTGACGGTTTGCGACACGCGCGAAGCCGCGTTGGCCAAGCTCGCCGAATAAGACGTCGCGGCGTGATCGGGTCGCACGACCTGCCGCGCCGCGATCCGACAGCCTGCCTGCTTCCTCTCCGTCATGCCGGCGTCATGCGCAGGCTGGACGTTGACATCCTCGCTTGCCCGATCGCTTCAGGGTCCGCCCATTCATGCCCTTGATGATCAAACCGCGCAGTCTGGGCCTGATGGCCAGGGCCGAGCGACGAGAGGCCGGCGCGAGTTACATCATCTCCGCTTTCGGCCTGTTCGACCTCGCCGAGCCCGATCCCTTTCGCCTGCAGAGCGAGCAGGCCATGTGGCTGATGGTGGCCAAGGAACTGCCGCCCGGCGCGATCTTCGACGCCGGCATGCCCAAGCCGACGGCTGAAATCCTGCTCGGCGGACATGCCGCCGCGCCCGGCGGCCAGCCGGTGCAGCGCATGGGCCTGGCCTGGGCGATCGGCGATCTGCAGAAGCGCCTGCTCGTCACCGGCGACCGGGTCTGGCGGCTGGCCGGGACGACGCCGGTTCCGACGGAGCCGGCTCCGTTCATCCGCATGCCGCTGGTTCCGGCTCGCTGCTTCGGCGGCCCGGGCCATCCGGCCAATCCCGAAGGCGTGGGCTTTCGCGCGCAGGAACGCCTGATGGCGCGCGAGACGGTGGCCCTGCCGAATATCGAGACGCCGGAGACCGCCATCCGCGCGATCGGCGATCAGCCCGCTCCGCCCGCCTTCGGCGCGATGGCGGCCGACGCCAGGGAGCGCCTGCAATATGCCGGCTCCTATGACGCCACGTGGCTGAAGACCCTGGCGCCGGGCCTCGCCGCCGACGCCGATCCGCGCCTGTTCCTGTTCGCGCCGCCCGACCAGCGCCTGCCTGGTTATCTCAACGGCGACGAAGGCTACGGGCTGCGCAACTTCGCCGCCGACGCTCCGGAAATTCAGCGGCATTTGCCCGGGTTTCGCGTGCGCTGCTTCGTCGGCTGGGTCGATCCGTCGCGGCCGCCCGTCGAGGTCGCGCTGCGCATCGACACGCTCTGGCTGTTCGCCGGCGCGCGTCGCGGCGTCATGGTCTATCGCGGCGCCGTCCCCACGGCGGATGTCGAGGCCGCCGACGTCGCTGATGTGATGGTCGCCTATGAACGGATGCTCGACGAGCCGCGGCCGGCGAGCCATTATCTCGAGGTGCGGGCCCTGCGCACAAATCCTGAAACCGCGTTCAAATATGCTTTGTCCGAGCACCAGCTCGTGCCGCCGGCGCCGGCGGAACTGGTCGCCGCCCGCCACGCCGAGCGCAAGGAGCGGGCCGCGGAGCAGCGTCGTCGCCAGCACGAACAGACCACATGGATCATGGCGCAGGAACTGGCGCGATCCGGTCTGCCGAAGGAGCAGTGGCCGGTGCTCGTCCCCGCCGAGCCCGGTGATCTCGACTTGCCGCTGCCGACCCCGGCGGAGCTGGAAAGCGGCGATTTCGACCTAGCCGAGATGCTCGACGCGCTTGAGGACGTGCAGACCCGCAAGATGGCGGAGCTCGACCAGATGATCGAGGCGCGCCAGCCGGTCATGGACGCAATGCAGCAGATCGCCTCGGGCGAGGCCGATCCCGGCGTGATCGACCGGCTTCTGGCGCTGCTCGATCAGCCGGATGTCGCCGCCAGGCTCGACGCCGAGATCGCGAACGTTCCGTCGGTCGGCGCGCTCGAGGCCGATCCCGATGTGAAGCTGCCGGCGGAGACCGCGGCGGCGCTCGACCGGATCGGTGACTGGCGCCGGGCCATTCTCGACGGCGCAACGCCTGAGATCGACGAGGACGAGCAGTTGGCGCAGGCGCGAGCCCGCTTTCTCGATCTGCCGGAAGGCAAGCCGATGGCGCAGGCGCGCCGCCAACTGACGCAAGATCGCTTCACCCTGCCGGCGATCGATCTCTCCGATGTCGGCGCGCCGGCGTCGGCTGCCGCTCTCCCCGCCGGCGACGACGACATGCTGGCGAACGCGCTGCGCGCGCTGGAGGGTGATCCGGACATGCCCGCCAGCGCGGCCGAGGAGGTCCGGGCCGCGCTCGGGAAGGCGGAGGCCGAGCTCGCGCGGATGATGCCCAACCTGCCCGGCCCGTCGCGCTTGCAGTCGCTGCTCGCCAAGCCGCCCGCGCCGCCGGCGGGCGCGGCCCCGGCCGGCGAGGTCGGCCTGGCGATGGGCGACAGGCTGGCTGCAGCCGGCGCGCAGGCGCATGCGGCGCTCGACGACGCCGACGCCCAGATCATCCCGGCGCTGGCCGAGATGCGGCGGCTCTCGCCGGAGCCGATGAAGCCCGAAGTCCCGCTGACCGCGCGCGTCGCCAGCGCATTCGGCGCGTTGGTCGTCGAACAACTCAGGGCCGGGGTTTCTCTCGCCGGGCGCGACCTCGCCGGAGTCGACTTGTCAGGCGTCGATCTGACCGGCGTCGATTTCACAGGCGCGCTGATGGAGCGCGCCCGACTGGACGGCGCGCGGTTGGCCGGGGCCCTTCTGTCCGGCGCGACCTTGTGCGGCGCGTCGCTGCGCGGGGCGGACCTGTCCGGCTGCGATCTGACCAAGACCAATCTCTGCAAGGTCGATGGCGAGGGCGCCCGTTTCGTCGGCGCCCGCCTGATCGACACCGAGATGCTGGGCGCCCGTTTCACCGGCGCCTCCTTCGAGGGCGCCGAGATCAGCCGGCTGATCCTGCTTCAAATTCCGCTGACCCGCGCGAGTTTCGCCGGAGCGCGCCTCTCCGACCTGATCCTGATGCGCTGCGACATCGAAGCCAGCGACTGGCGCGGCGTCGAGGCGGCCCGCGTCCAGATGCTCGAATGCCCGCTTGGCCAGGCCCGCTTCGCCGGTGCGGCGCTGCACGAGGTCTGCATCCTCGGCGGCGGCGCGCGCGAGGTCGATTTCAGCGACTCGCGCCTGTCGAGCGTCGCCTTCATCGGCGATCTCGACATGGCTGGTGCGAGCTTCGCGCGCGTCGAAGCGACGGGCCTGAGCTTCCTGAAGACGGACCTCTCCGACGCCGAT
>JAKFWE010000187.1 GCA_021732895.1 Allobosea sp.
CGCCATCGACCGCGAGAATACTCTTCAAGCCATTGCCCTGCCGCCGGCGCGCCGGCTTGACGGGGCGGCGCGCAGCGCGCATGAGCCAAGCCGCCAGTCGGCCGGACGGCCGCTCCCGCGAGCGTTCAGACGCCTGCGGGGGAGGAAAGTCCGGGCTCCATCGAAACACGGCGCCGGATAACGTCCGGCGGGGGCGACCCCAGGGAAAGCGCCACAGAGATCGAACCGCCCGCAGGCCGAGAGCTTCGGCTCGACGCCGACGGGTAAGGGTGAAAAGGTGCGGTAAGAGCGCACCGCGGACCCGGCAACGGGGACGGCATGGCAAGCCCCGCCGGGAGCAAGACCGAATAGGGACGATGCTTTTCGCGCAAGCGGGGAGGGGCCTGTTTCCTGGCCTTGTCGTCCGGGTTGGTTGCTCGAGGCGCGCAGCGATGCGCGTCCCAGAGGAATGGCCGTCGCGCCGGGGGAGCGATCCTCCGGCCATCCAGAACCCGGCTTACAGGCCGGCTGGCGCCCGCCGACATGACGAGGGCCGGGATCGCTCCCGGCCCTTTCCTGTTCGCGCGAACGTCCGAGACTCAGAGCGTGTAGGCCCATTCGGCCGGAACCCATCTGAACGCCGGGCCGCTCTTCAGCACGCGCCCGAAGCCGGGGAAGCCGACATGCGTGCCGGCGACCAGCATGCCGTCGGCCGAGACCATGTCGAAGATGCGCTTGCGCGTGGCGGCGGCCATCGCCGGGTCGCCGTCAAAGGCGAAGCCGACCTCCGGATAGGCCGTGTGGATCGCGGTGTTGTGCATGATGTCGCCGATCAGCAGCAGTTGCTCCTGGCCGGAGGTCACGCGCAGCACGCAATGGCCCGGCGTGTGGCCGGCCGCGAGTTCGAGCACGAGGCCGGGCGCGACTTCGCCGGCCTTCACCTTGCGGATGCGGGCGGCGTAGGGCGCGAGCGATTTGCGGGCGGATTCGAAGAAGGGCTTCGCCTCGGCCGGCGCGCGCGACATGATGCCGTCATCGCCCCAGAAGGCGGCCTCGGCCTCGTGGATGACGAGTTCGGCATTTGGGAAACGGGCGGCGCCGGCCGCATTGATCAGGCCCTCGCAATGATCGGCATGGGCGTGGGTCAGGATGATCCCGTCGATCTGGGTCGGGTCGATGCCGGCCGCCTTCAGATTGGTCTCGACGCGGCCGAGATTGGGGCCGAACGCCTGGTTGGCGCCGAGGCCGGCGTCGAGCAGCCAGGTCTTGTCGCCGGTGTTGACGACGAAGGCGTTGACCGATGTCGGCAGGCTCTCGGTCATTCCGGAGGCCGCCAGAACGGCCTTGAGTTCGGCGGCCGGCCTGCCGGAAAAGAGCTGCGCGCCGAGCGGGGCGACGCCGTCCAGAACCGTCGTGACCTCGATCGCCCCGATCCTGCGGCGATGGATCCCGGGCGCCTGCGCGGGGGCGAAAGGGGCCTTGCCGAGAGCCGGGGCGAAGGGAGCGAGCGAGGACGCGGCGGCGGCGCCGGCGAGGACATGGCGACGGGTCAGCATGGAGCGGTTCCTGCGATGGGGGCCGAAGAGAGCGCCCGGTCCGGAATGGGCCGGGCGCGGAAGCAGGCGAAGCCGGTCTGTATACACTCATGTCGCCGGCGAGCCTCGCCGGCCCCAGCGGGTCTCACGCGATCTTGAGATCGACGTCGATGTTGCCCCTGGTGGCGTGCGAATAGGGGCACACGACATGAGCCTTCCGCACCAGGTCCTCCAGGACCGGCTTGTCGACCCCCGGGGCCGAGATGGTGAGCTTGACCGCGATGCCGAAGCCGGCGCCGTCATCGCGCGGGCCGATGCCGACATCCGCCGCGACCCTCGCATCGTCGGGAAGCCTGACCTTGTCCTTGCCGGCGACGAAGCGCAGCGCGCCGAGGAAGCAGGCCGAATAGCCGATCGAGAAGAGATGCTCGGGATTCGTGCCCTCGCCACCGCCGCCGCCGAGCTCCCTGGGCGTGTTCAGCACCACCTTGACGTTGCCGCTGTCGGTCGCCGCCTGGCCCTCGCGGCCGCCCGTGGCGGAACCATGCGCCGTGTAGAGAATCTTCATGGGACTGTCCTTTCGGCTCGTCCGCCGCGCCGGACCTGGCCGGCCCGGTTTCGCCAGACTTGTCCCGGCAGACTAAATTGTGCACAATTGAATTGTCAACGATTGAAATGCGGTCCGTGTGTTGGCGACGGACAGGGTGGGCTCTCATGACGCGGCGTGACATCGATGCGGAAACGACGGCGCGCGATCCCGCGCCGGCGCTCGATCTGGAGGCGCAGCTGTGCTTCGCGGTCTACCGGGCCGGGCATGCGTTCAACCGGCTCTACCGGAGCGCTCTGGCGGAGCTCGGACTGACCTATCCGCAATATCTGGTCATGCTCGCCTTACGGGAACATGACGCTCTGCCGATGAAGGCGCTCTGCGAGCAACTGATGCTCGATTCCGGCACGCTCACGCCCGTGCTCAAACGGCTGGAGGCGGCCGGTCTGGTCCGCCGGGAGCGCAGCCGCGAGGACGAGCGCCAGGTGGGACTGCGTCTGACGAGCGCCGGCGCCGCCCTGCGCGTCAGGGCGGCCTGCGTACCCGACGGGATGGCCCGCGCCGTCGCCTTGTCGCCCGGCGAGACCGGCCGGCTGATCGACGACCTGACGAGGTTGCGTCGGGCCTTGCTGGCGGCGGCCGGGGCGGGCGGCTGAGACTCCCGGCCATCCGTCTCCCGCGAGTTTTCCCGTCCCATCCGGAACTTTTTTTCGCGCCGGACTGCGGATTGCAGCCTGGCTGGACTGTTCAATCGCTGCGCTTCGCGACGAATCCCGCATGCTTACGGATACTTAACCTTAACGGGCTGTGATGGCGTTCCGGTTCTGGCGCGTCCGCGTCCGAGCGCTCGATTTCGTTGACGCCCATATACACCCATGCTATCCCAAATCATCCCGTCGAAGCCGACCGGCGATCGTCAGGCCAAGCTCCGTGTGCCGCGCGGAGCCTGGTCGGAGGCAGCGCTTTGTCTGCTTCGGCGGGGTGACCCGGACCCGCGGCCAAGGCCGCATTCCGGGCCGGCGCGGGGCAGGACAGGGGGCGGCGTTGACGGACCGCTTCGTCTCGAATTTCACCAGCCGGCTCGATGCGAAGGGGCGCGTCTCGATTCCCGCGGGCTTCCGGGCGCTCCTGGCCAAGGACGGCTACGAGGAGCTCTACGTCCATCGCGCTCTCGACCTGCCGGCTCTGGACGCCGGCGGTCATGCCCTGCGCGCCACGATCGACGAAATCCTGGCGCGGTTCTCGCCGTTTTCGGACGAATGGGAGCTGCTCTCGACCGTGCTGAACGGCACCTCGGAGGTGCTGAAGGTCGATCCGGAAGGCCGCGTCATGCTCAGCGAGGCGCTCAAATCCCATGCCGGAATCGCCGACGCAGTGACCTTCGTCGGGCATGGCCACAAGTTCCAGATCTGGGAGCCGGACCGCTTCCAGGCGCATCTGGAGGCCGGGCGCAGCCGGTTGCGCGACATCAAGCGGGCGCTCGGGGCGCCGCTTCCGGGACCGGCCTCGTGACCGGCCTTGCTCCCGCGCCGGCGCGGCATGTTCCGGTCCTGTTGCCGGAGGCGCTCGCGGCGCTGGCGCTCGCCCCGGGCGGGCGCTATCTCGACGGAACCTTCGGCGCGGGCGGCTATGCCCGCGCGCTGCTGGAAAGCGAGCCGCAAGCGACGCTGCTGGCGCTGGACCGCGATCCGGGCGCGATCGCCGGCGGCGCGGGCCTGGTCGCGGCCATGGCCGGGCGTCTGGTTCTGTCGCAGGCGCGGTTCGGCGAGCTGGCGCAGGAGGCCGCCCGTTTCGCGATTACGCCGCTCGACGGCGTCGTGCTGGATATCGGCGTCTCATCGATGCAGATCGACGAGGCCGCGCGCGGCTTCTCCTTCCGCTTCGACGGGCCGCTCGACATGCGCATGAGCGGGCAGGGGCAGAGCGCCGCCGATCTCGTCAACACGGCCGATGAGGGCGTGCTGGCGGACATCTTCTACCATTACGGCGAGGAGCGGCGCTCGCGAGCGGTGGCCCGCGCCGTCATCGAGGCGCGCCGGAAGGGGCCGCTGACGACGACCAGGCATCTCGCCGATCTCGTCGCGGGGATCGTGCGGGGGGAGCCGGGCGGGGCGCATCCGGCGACGCGCGTCTTCCAGGCCCTGCGGATCGCGGTCAACGACGAACTCGGCGAACTGGTGCGGGCGCTGCATGCGGCCGAAGCCGTGCTGCGGCCCGGCGGGCGGCTCGCCGTGGTGACCTTCCATTCGCTCGAGGACCGGATCGTCAAGCAGTTCCTGGCCACCCGCTCGGGCCGCGCGCCCGCGGCCTCGCGCCATGCGCCGGCGGTGGCGGCGGAGGAGCCGACCTTCAAACTGGTGAGCAAGGGGCCGGTCGCGCCGTCCGAGGCCGAGACGCGGGCCAATCCGCGCGCCCGCTCGGCGAAGCTGCGCGCGGCCGAGCGCTCGGCCGCGCCGGCGCGCGCGGCCGACGCGGACGTGCTGGCGCTGGCCGCCATCCCGCAATCGCCATCGCGGCAGAGGTCCTGAGCATGCTCAAATTCCTGCATGTCGTCGCCATCGGCGCGCTCGTCTCCTCGGCGGTCTACGCCTACTCGATCAAATACGAGACCACGCTGGAGGCCGAGAAGCTGCAGAAGCTCAAGGGCATGGCCCAGCGCGAACGCGACCTGATCGCCGTGCTGAAGGCGGAGTGGCAGTTCCTCAACCGGCCCGACCGTCTCCAGGCGCTGGCCGACCGGCATCTCGACCTCCAGCCGCTGAGCGTGACGCAGATCGTGCGCGCCGCCGATATTCCCGAGCGCGGGCCCAAGGTCGACGCCATCGGGCGCAAGCTAGAGGATCTCGGCCTCGGCCTGCCGACCGAAACGCCGAAAGACCGCAAGGCCAGCGGCGCGACCACGCCGGGAGCCGCCCGATGAGCGAGACCAGGCCGATCACCCCACCCGCTCCGGGGCGGCTTCGCCGCCTGCTGCGCGCCGTCTTCCGGCTCAGCGGCGAGAAGAGCCAGCCCCGGGTCGGGCTGGTGATCCTGGGCTTCTCCGTGCTGTTTCTGGCGATCGCGGGCCGGCTCGTGATGCTGGCGACGATCCCCAACGAGCAGGTCGGACTGCGCCGGGCGACCTCGACGGCGATCTCGTCGGCGCGGCCAGACATCGTCGATCGCGCCGGGACCGTGATGGCGACCGACGTGCGCACCGTCTCGGTCTTCGCCGAGCCGCGCAAGATCATAGACAAGGACGA
>JAKFWE010000193.1 GCA_021732895.1 Allobosea sp.
GTCCGGGCCGAACCAGCGCGTCAGCAGCCCGGGATCGGTCCAGGCCCGCCAGATCTCGGCCGGGCTTGCGTTGAGCCGCCGCTTCATCGTCAGGCTCGGCGGCGTCGCCGCCGCGTCCGGGCGTCCTGCCGGGGTCGGCTGCATCGGATCTCTCCCTGCTTCAGTCGGCGACGCCGTCGCGCCCGGCGATCGTCATGCAGGTCGCGGTGAGCATGGCGCACAGCTTCTCGACGCCGTCCGAAACGGCGAAGACCTCCGCCGTGGCGAGCGTCAGCGTGCGTCCGGCCTTGACCACCCTGCCGCGCGCGACAAGCCGCTAGCCGGCCGCCGGCGCGAGCAGGTTGATCTTGAACTCGGCCGTGAGAACGCCGGCCTGCGCCGGCATCAGGGTCAGCGCGGCGTAGCCGGCGGCGCTGTCGGCGATCGCCGCGACGGCGCCGGCGTGCACGAAGCCGTGCTGCTGGGACAGCGCCGGCGCGACCGGCATGCCGATCTCGACCGAGCCCGCGCCGACATGCAGCAGACGCGCGCCGAGCGTGGCCATGAAGGACTGCCTGCCGAAGCTCGCGGCGATGCGCGTTGCGATCTCGTCTTGCGGGGCCATGCCGACCTCCTATTCCGCCGCGAGGCCGGTGGGTTCGCGACGCTCGACATGGCCGACCGCCGCGCGCAGGTCGGCGAGGCCCGCCCCCGCCCCGACGCAATGCTCGGCGAGATGGCGGCGGAACAGGCGCGCGCCGCGCCGGCCGGGAAACAGCCCGACGAGATGGCGCGTGAAGGCGTGCAGCCGTCCGCCTTGCGCCAGATGGGCCGCGATATGCGGCTCCAGCGCCTCCAGCATGGCGAAGGCGTCCGGCGCGGGGGCGGCCTCGCCGAACAGCAGCGGATCGACCTGGAGCAGAATTTCGGGGTTCTGATAGGCCTCGCGGCCGATCATCACCCCGTCGAGCCGGGCGAGATGGCCGGGCCATTCCTCCGCATCGCGGATGCCGCCATTGACCGCGACCGGCAGATCGGGGTTGGCCGCCTTGAGCCGCCAGGCGCGATCGTAGTCGAGCGGCGGCACCTCGCGATTCTGCTTCGGCGAGAGGCCGTCCAGCCAGGCCTTGCGCGCATGCACGATCAGACCATCGACGCCGGCGGAGCGGACGGCCGCCGTCAGCGCGTCGAGCGCCTGTTCCGGGTCCTGATCGTCGACGCCGAGCCGGCACTTCACCGTGACGGGGATCGCCACCGCCGCCTTCATCGCCGCCACGCAGTCTTCGACCAGCGCCGGTTCGCGCATCAGGCAGGCGCCGAAGGCGCCGCCCTGCACGCGGTCGGACGGGCAGCCGCAGTTCAGGTTGATCTCGTCATAGCCGAAATCCGCGCCGATCCGCGCCGCCTGCGCCAGCAGCGCCGGGTCGTTCCCGCCGAGCTGGAGCGCGACGGGACGCTCGATGGCGTCGAACCCGATCAGCCGATGGCGGTCGCCGCGAATCACGGCCTGCGCCGTCACCATCTCGGTGTAGAGCCGCGCCCGGCGCGACAGCAGGCGATGGATGACGCGGCAGTGCCGGTCGGTCCAGTCCATCATCGGCGCGACGGAGAAGCGCCAGTCCTGCGGTCCAAGGCGGCTCATGGCCGCTGCCTAGCGCAAAACGCCGCGCGATGCACCCGAGGCCGCCCTCAGGCCGCCCGTTCCTCGGGCTGGGGCAGGGCGGCGAGCGTGTCCATCACCCGCTCGGGCGGCAGGGTGACCGTCACCTCGGTGCCGGCGCGCGGCTTCGATTTCAGCTGGAAGCCGCCATTGTGCAGGTCCATCAGCCCCTTGACGATCGGCAGGCCGAGGCCCGAGCCCTGCTCCGCCGTCTTGATCGCCAGCGAGCCGCGCCCGAAGGTCTGCAGCGCCACCGGAATCTCGTCCTCCGGAATGCCCGGCCCCGTATCGGCGACCGAGACATACTGGCCGCCATTGGCGGTCCAGCCGACCTTGATGACGATCTCCCCGCCCTGCGGGGTGAACTTGATCGCGTTCGACAGGATGTTGAGCACGACCTGCCGGATCGCCCGCTCGTCGACCCAGATCTTCGGCAGGTCGGGCTCGACCGCCTCGCGGATGCTCTGTCCCTTGGCCTTGGCCCGCAGGTTCAGCATGTGGCGGCAATCCTCGACGATGCCGGCGAGGCTGAGCGCCTCCTCGTTGAGTTCGTATTTGCCGGCCTCGATACGCGACAGGTCGAGAATCTCGTTGATCAGGTTGAGCAGATGCTGGCCGGAGCCGTGAATGTCGGCGGAATATTCCTTGTAGGCGGCGTTGGCGTGCTCCCCGAAGACCTCGTTCTTCATCACCTCCGAAAAGCCGAGGATGGCGTTCAGGGGCGTGCGCAGCTCGTGGCTCATCGTCGCGAGGAAGCGCGACTTGGCGAGGTTGGCGTCCTCCGCCTTGCGCCGCGCCTCGTCGGAATTGGCGTTGGCGGTCTCCAGTTCGGCGATCAGCGCGTCTTTCTCGGCGCGGAACTCGATCGTCGCGACCGAACTGGAGTAGAGCCTGTTGGCGAGAAAAATGAAGAAGAGTTGCGCCGAGGCCGCCATCAGCGCCAGCGTGACGCTGTCGATGTCGCTGCGGCCCCAGAAGAACAGGCTGATGCCGGCCGTGATCGGCAGCAGCCCGAGATAGACCGCCATCGGGATCGAGGCCGCCAGCATCACCGTCAGCGCGCTGACGATGAGCAGGGTCGTGGTCACGAAGACCTTGGCGCCGGGCGCATCGACCTGGGCGAAGACGAGCAGGATCAGCGACCAGGTCAGGCCGTGAAAGCACTCCGAGGCGGCGAAAAGTCGGCGCCAGAACGCGATCCTGACCTCGGAATCGGCGATGAAGCGCCGGCACAGGATGACGGTGACCGCCGCGCTGAGGAGGACCGCGCCGAACCAGATCGCCACCTTGTAGGCCGGCGTCCACAGGCAGGCGGCGGCGGCGATGCACGAGGCCAGCACGACGGCGCCGAGGGCGCCGGTCATCCGGTACTGCGCGAACAGACGCAGCAGTTCATGGTCGAAGGCCCGCACCAGCCCGGTCGAGGAGGTGAGCCGCTCGCGCACGGATTTGACTTCGCGCGTCACCAGCTTGCGGCGCGCCAGCGCCGTCGGGTCCGGCCCGCGCCCGCGCTGCACCTTTTCGGCCGTGACTTCCGGCATGATCGCGACGCAACTCCTCGCCCGGGAGCGCCTGCCCGCGCTTCCGGCTCGCCATCATGGTCGGCAAATCGTTAAGCTCTTGCTGATGGCGCAGTTCGGATTTCGAAGATCGGGCGGTGGACCCTTCGGCTGGCGGCGCGTCGGCCGGCCGGTCGATCTCGTCGTCGCCCTTGGGATCCTTGGGCTTCTGGCGATCGCCGGTGCGGTTCTGATCCATCGGCTCGGCCCCGCGCGGACGCTCGTCGGACAGGCTTTCGCGATCGACGGCGATTCGCTCAGGATCAACGGCGAGGAGTTGCGCCTGGAAGGGCTGGACGCGCCCGAACTGCGCCAGAGCTGCACGGACGCGGGCGGCGGCCCGGTCGCCTGTGGCCGCGCGGCGCGGCGTGCGCTCGTCGTGCTTTTGGGGCGCGGCGGCGTCGCCTGCGAAGTCGGCCGCAGCGACCGCTACGGCCGCGGTCTCGCCCGCTGCCGGCGCGGAGAGACCGACATCAACGCGACTTTGGTGCGCGAGGGCCACGCTTTGTCCTATGGCGGCTATCGCGCCGAGGAGGCGCAGGCCCGCGCGGCCGGAAGGGGCCTCTGGGCGCTGCGTTTCGAGCGGCCGGAGGCGTGGCGGCGGGCGAATTCGCGAAGCGGGGACTGAGCCCTGGCCTCGCGGCGCCCGTCATGAGAATTTCTGCATCTAAGAACGAATTAATTGCGTTTCGTCGCACTTGAGCGGGGCCGTATTCTCTGCGCCCCGTCGAGGCCAAGACAGCGTGTTCGCGACCTTCTCCAGCCCATGCTCCGGTGCGCGCCCGACATGATCGGCGCTATCCTGCTCGCGCTGGCGCCGATCGTGCTGCTCATCGCTGCGGGCCACGAGATGCGCCGCCTGCGCTTCCTGTCGGAGGCGTTCTGGCCGCAGGCCGAGCGGCTCTGCTACTATGCGCTGCTGCCGGCCCTGTTCATCCATGCGCTCGGCATGGCCGATCTCGGCGACGTGCCCGTGGCGGCGCTGGCCGGCGCGCTCGTCGTCTCGATCCTGTGCGTCGCCGCCGTCCTGCTGGCGGTCAGGCCCTGGCTCGGCGTCGCCCCGGCGGCCTTCACCTCGGTGTTCCAGGGCGGCGTCCGGTTCAACACCTATGTCGGCGTCAGCGCCACGGTGAGCCTGCTCGGCGCGTCGGCCCTGCCGCTGGCGGCGGTCGCCAGCGCCACCATCGTGCCCGTGGTCAACATCCTGTGCGTGCTGGTGTTCGCGCGCTGGGGCGCGGCCCGCGCCTCGTTCATGGGCGCACTTCGCGCCATCGTCCTCAACCCGCTCGTCATCGGCTGCGCCATCGGCATCGCGATGCAGGGCGCCGATCTCGACCTGCCCCCGGCCCTGGAGCCCTTCATCCGCGCGTTGGGTCAGGCCTCGCTGCCGATCGGGCTGCTCTGCGTCGGCGCGGCGCTCGACTGGGGCGCGCTCGGGCGAGGCCTGAGGCCGGCGCTGGCGGCGTCCTTCGCCAAATTCGTGCTGATGCCGCTGGCCACCTTCGCCATGATCGCGCTGTTCGGGCTGTCCGGCCCGGCGGCGACGGTCGCGATCCTGTTCCAGGCGCTGCCGACCGCCTCCTCGTCCTATGTCATGGCGCGCCAGATGGGCGGCGATGCGCCGCTCATGGCCGGCATCGTCGCGCTGCAGACGCTGCTCGCGGCGCTGGCCATCCCGGCGGCGCTGCTGCTGCTCACGCCCTCCTGATCGCCATCGTCGCGCCGTGTTGGCCGGCTCTGTCTTGACTCCGCGACAGGCGCGCCGTGAATGCGGCAGGCGGGCCGTTCGGCGCGGACGAGGATTGCAGCATGAAGCTCTACGATGGCGGGCGGGCGCCCAATCCGCGGCGGGTCCGCATCTTCTTCGCCGAGAAGGGCCTGCCCCTGCCGCCGACCGTGCAGATCGACATCGCGGCGAGGGAGCATCTGACGCCGGAATTCGTCCGGATCAATCCGCTCAGGCGCATCCCCGTGCTGGTTCTCGACGACGGCACGGCGCTGGCCGAGACGATCGCGATCTGCCGCTATATCGAGACGCTCAATCCAACGCCCGCTCTCTTCGGCGGCGATGCGCGCGAGCAGGCGCTGATCGAG
>JAKFWE010000255.1 GCA_021732895.1 Allobosea sp.
ATGGTCGGGGCGCCGCTGCGCTGGACCGACATGCCGCGCATGGCGGCCAGCCGAACCAGCGCGATCATGAAAGGCTGCGACAGCTCGTCCTCGACGCGCGAGACCAGAAGCCGCAGCGTCAGATGAGGCGCATCCTCGGCGAAGTCGCCGAAGGCCAGCATGTCCTCGCGGCTGGCGTCGTCCTGGCTTCTCCGGGCGGAATAGGCGAGCGGCCGTTTCTCCAGCATGGGCGAGTCCAGCCCGAACATCGCGATCGGACGCGCGATCGCGACCCAGCCGTCGCCGCCGGGCGTCAGCGCGCGCGGCTGCTGGCGGACGTCGCGAATGGCGGGCTCGCCGGCGTTCGACTCATCGAGGCTGGCCGGATGCGGCCCCGCATCGCCCGTCGACAGGGCGGTGGCGAGGGTTGCGGCCAGCGCGACTCCGGTCAGCGCCGCGAGACCGCGCCAGGCGAGGCCGCCGGCCACCCCGAAACCATGCCGAACTCCGGCGCGGCGCAAGCCGCGTCGCGCGGCGATGAACGCCGCCTCGATGCGATCGGCCACGGCGATGACGGCGCCCGTGACGTCGGTCGAACGCAGCGCATGCGTGGTTCGGATCGCCATCGGGCGCGCGGCCAGCGCCAGCGCGCCCAAGCGGCGAGGCGCGCCCCGCCGCAGCCAGCCTGCCATCCGGCTCATCCATTCGCTCGACACAAGCACACCCCGCCGTGCGCGCCACGCGCCCAAAGGGGTCGCCGCGCCTCATCGTCCCGGTCCAAATCTGCGGGGCAGCCGGTGATCGCGGAGTTACCGGGGCTGGCGCATCCGGAAACAGCGTGAAGGCGAGGTTACGCGGCAAGGTTAAGGCATGGTCGGCGTCAAGGCACCGTCCGCCCGGCGGGTCCGCGATTCGACGGTTGCATTCAAGCGACTGCGGCACTAGGTTCCGCGCCGCCGCCGATCCTTGCCGGGATCGCCACGCGCCAGGGCGCCGGGCAGCCATAGCTCAGTTGGTTAGAGCGCTAGATTGTGGATCTAGAGGTCCCCCGTTCAAGCCGGGGTGGCTGTACCATCCCTGACGGGGCCGTGTCGCCCTGCGAGAGGCCTGTGCCGGCCCCTGCCGGCAAAGCCGCCCCGGATTGACTTTTCCGCGATCCGGGTGTTTTCAGTGGTCGCCGCCGCAGATCGGACGCTGCGGCAGAGCCTGAAGCTCTCGGGGACTTGCGCCGTGATCTTGCGTCGAACGACGAAACGCACGCCCAAACCGGCGACCGGCACGGCCGGGACGCCGCGCTGACGCTTCGCCTCGTTACCGGTTTCTCTCCCACCGGCGGGGGCTGGAGGCCAACCGCCCGGACACACGGGCGCGCGGCCCTGACGGGAGATCGAACCGGCTTTTTCCAGCAAGGACCAGCATCATGAGCTTCAAGGTCGCGGTCGTCGGCGCCACTGGCAATGTGGGCCGCGAAATCTTCGACATCCTGGCCGAGCGCGCCTTTCCGGTCTCGGAGGTCGTGGCGCTCGCCTCCTCGCGCTCGATCGGCACGGAGGTTTCCTTCGGCGACAGGACGCTGAAGTGCAGGGCCCTGGATCATTACGACTTCTCCGACACCGACATCTGCCTGATGTCGGCCGGCGGCGAGGTCTCGAAGGAGTGGTCTCCGAAGATCGGCGCCAGGGGCTGCGTCGTCATCGACAATTCCTCGGCCTGGCGGATGCACCCCGACGTGCCGCTGATCGTGCCGGAGGTGAACGCGGCCGCCGCAGCCGGCTTCTCGAAGATGAACATCATCGCCAATCCGAACTGCTCGACCGCGCAGCTCGTCGTGGCGCTGAAGCCCCTGCATGACCGCTTCAAGATCAAGCGCGTCGTCGTCTCGACCTACCAGTCGGTCTCCGGCGCCGGCAAGGAAGGCATGGACGAGCTCTTCAACCAGACGCGCGCCGTGTTCTCGGCCGGCGACGTGGTGACGAAGAAGTTCCCCAAGCGCATCTCCTTCAACCTCATCCCGCAGATCGACGTCTTCATGGAGGACGGCTTCACCAAGGAAGAGTGGAAGATGATGGCGGAGACCAAGAAGATCCTCGATCCGAAGATCAGGCTCACCGCCACCTGCGTGCGCGTGCCGGTCTTCATCGGCCATTCCGAGAGCGTCAATATCGAGTGCGAGAAGCCGATCACGGCCGAGGAGGCGCGCGAGGTGCTGCGCACCGCGCCGGGCGTCCTCGTGATCGACAAGCACGAGCCCGGCGGCTACATCACGCCTCACGAGGCGGCAGGCGAGGACGCGACCTATGTCTCGCGCATCCGCGAGGACAACACGGTCGAGAACGGCCTCGCCTTCTGGTGCGTCTCCGACAATCTGCGCAAGGGCGCGGCGCTGAACGCGGTCCAGATCGCCGAGGTGCTGATCAACCGCAAGCTGATCCAGCCGCGGAAAAAGGCGGCCTGATCGTCCGGGGCGGCGCATGGCGACCGTTCCGCTTTTGCGTGACCGGGGCGCGACGGATGCTGCTAGCCTGACGGCGATCAGCATGTCGCGCGACCTTGCCCCCGCCCTCCGTTCCTGAACCATTGCCGGCGCTGCCGGCGATCGCCGAGGCGCCGACCGTGGCATCGCGCCGGCGCGACGCGCCGTTGCGCGGCATCGGCCTGATCCTGCTCTCGACCGCCTTCCTCGCCATCTCCGACGTGGCCTCGAAACATCTCGCCGCCAGCGTCCCGGTTCTGCAGATCAGCTGGCTGCGCTTCGGCGCCTTTCTGGCCATCATGGCCGCGGTGGTGCTGCGCGGCGGCGGGCGTCAGTTGCGCACCAGGCGCCCGCTACTGCACGTTCTGCGCGGGATCGGGCTCGTCGCCTCATCCGTCGTCTTCGTCTCGTCGCTGCGCTATTTGCCGATCGCCGACGCCACGGCGACGAGCTTCGTCACCCCGCTCTTCGTGACCGCGCTGTCGATCCCGCTGCTGGGCGAAAAGGTCGGCTGGCGGCGCTGGACCGCGACGACGATCGGCCTCGTCGGCGTGCTGGTCATCGTCCGGCCCGGCGGCGAGGGCTTCCAGGCGGCCTCGCTGCTGCCCGTCGCGTCGGCGCTGGCCTGGGCCTTCGCGCTGATCATGACGCGGATGATGAGCGACACCGAGGAGCCGGTGACGACTCTGGCCTGGTCGGCCCTGATCGGTTTCGCCGTCCTGACGCTGCTGCTGCCGCTGCACTGGCAGATGCCCACGCGTGAGACGCTGCTGATCGGGCTGTTCATCGGCGTGGCCTCGACGATCGGCCATTGGCTGGTGATCCTCGGCTTCCGCCATGCCGATGCGTCGCTGCTCGCGCCGTTCTCCTACACGCAACTGCTCGGCGTCTCGGTGCTCGGCTATTTCGTCTTCTCCGTGCTGCCTGACCTGTGGACGCTGGTGGGCTCGGCGATCATCGCAGGCTCCGGGCTCTACACGGCTCATCGCGAGCGCATCCGCGCCCGGATGCCGGCCTGACCCGCCTCGCCCCGGCGCCGGCCGCCATCATCGATCACGATTGCGTGACGCCCGGACGCTGCCGCGGCCCAACCGCCCGTATGGACCCGGTGAGAGAGCATACTCCGCGAACAGGTGATTCCACCGGGCCTTGCGCCCTGTCTCGATCGCATCGCCCAGCCCGCCACCAGCCGAAGACGCCTCGCCATGACCGTTTCCGACCAGCCGCTTCTCACCGGTCGCCGCACGCTCCTTCTCGGAGGCGCAGCCGCCGCGCTGGGCGCCTGTTCCCCGCTCTCGGCCATCAACACGCTGCTGCCGGGCGATGGCGGCGCGCGTCTCGCGGCGCGCGACCTCGCCTATGGCGAAGGGGCGCGCCGCCGGCTCGACATCTACGCGCCCGACGACAATCCAGGCGACGCGCCCGTGATGGTCTTCATCTATGGCGGCGGCTGGAACGACGGCTCGAAGGACGACTACACCTTTGTCGGCCAGGCTTTCGCCTCGATGGGATTCGTCACGGTCGTGCCCGACTACCGGCTCGTGCCCGAGGTGCGCTTTCCCGATTTCCTGCATGACTGCGCCGACGCGGTGCGCTGGGTCCAGGACAACATCGCCCGCCATGGCGGCGCGCCGGGTCGCGTTCACCTCGCCGGGCATTCGGCGGGCGCCTACAACGCCATGATGCTGGCGCTCGACCGGCGCTATCTGGCGCGCGCCGGCGTCAGGCCGGGTCTCGTCCGGAGCGTTTCGGGCCTCGCCGGTCCCTATGATTTCCTGCCGCTCGACGACCCGCGCACGGTCGATGCGTTCGGCCGCCATCCGAGGCTGGCCGAGACGCAGCCGATCAATGTCGCCAGCCGCGCCGCGCCGCGCGTCTTCATCGCCACCGGCGACGCGGACACCACGGTCTTCCCGCGCAACACCTACGCGCTCGCCCGCAGGCTGCGCGGGGTCGGCGCGGCCGTTGAGGTCAAGGCCTATCCCGGCGTCGGGCATCCGGGCATCCTGCTGGCGCTCGGCCGGAGCTTCCGCGGCAATGCGCCGGTGCTGGCGGACATCGTGCGCTTCGCCCGCGCCTGAGCCGGCCTCGCCTGGCATCACGACGGCGCGAGCCGGCCCGGCTTTTCCCGGTCACGGGCGCGATGTCGCACCCGGCGGCATTGACAGCACGCCTTCATTCGACAAAAATGAGAGCAATATCAGTAGTTTAGATATCTTCTAAACTGCACGAGATCAGCTCTGCCGTGTCTGGAAGGCGTTGTCGATGAGCGTTTTGTCCGCGAAGGGTTCGGCCTCGCCCCGCGTCGCAGGGGATCAGATCCCCTGGCCGCAGACGGCGCCGGCCTCCTGCCCGATCAGCGCCGTGAAGGCGCGCCTGCGTCTCGCCGGCCTGCGCCCGACAAGGCAGCGCATGGCGCTGGGCTGGCTGCTCTTCGCCAAGGGCGACCGGCACGTCAGCGCCGAGATGCTCTACGAGGAGGCGCTGCGCGCCCGCGAGCCGCTGTCGCTCGCCACCGTCTACAACACGCTGCGCCAGTTTTCCGAAGCCGGCCTGCTGCGTCAGGTCTCGGTCTCGGGGCCGAAGACCTTTTTCGACACCAACGTCTCCGAGCATCATCATTTCTACAACGAGGACGACGAGACGGTGATCGACATCCCCGGCTCGATGATCCAGGTCGCGGGTCTGCCGGACGCCCCCGCCGGCATGGCCATCGCCTCGGTCGAGGTCATCGTGCGGCTGCGCCGCGCCGATGGCGAGGAATGCGAGGCGGGAGCCATGGTCGCCGGGAACCGGCAGTCG
>JAKFWE010000112.1 GCA_021732895.1 Allobosea sp.
GAGCGTCGCCAGCGACGCGACTTCGAGGCCCTCCATGCGCCGCGCCTGATCCTCGGTCTCGTGGTCCTCGCCGAGCAGATGCAGCATGCCATGGATGACGAGATGGCTGAAATGGGCTTCGAGGCTCTTGCCCTCGGCCTGCGCCTCGCCGGCCGTGGTCTCGAAGGCGACGACGATGTCGCCGATGCCTGGGCTGCGCGCGATCGCCTCCGGCGGCGCGGCCGGAAAGGAGAGCACGTTCGTGGCCTTGTCGAAGCCGCGCCACTGCCGGTTGACGCTGCGCATGCGCCTGTCGTCGGTCAGCAGCAGGCTGAGCTCCGCGCCGGGCGGCGGCGCGACGGCGCTGACGCGAAGCGCCGCCTGCGCGGCCTGCGTCGCGCGCGCGCGCAGATCGGGCAGCGCGCGCCACTGGCGCGATTGCGTCCGGATCGAAATCGAGAGCGCCGGAGCGCCCGTCCCGGGTCGCGGCGTCGCGCGCCGCGAGCGAGGTCGGTCGGTCATCGCGGGCGCTCCCGCGACAGCGTCCGCTGCAACCCGTCGGCGTCGCCCTCGACGGGCGGCGCCGGTTCCGGGGCGCGCATCCTGTCCTCGCGTTCCTGCCGTTCCTGCCGCGAGGCGCTCTCATAGGCCATGACGATGCGGCGCACGAGGTCGTGGCGCACGACGTCGCCCTCCTCGAACTTCGCATGGCCGACGCCTTCGACGCCCAAGAGCAGCCGCACCGCCTCGACCAGGCCGGAACGCTGGCCGGGCGGCAGGTCGACCTGGCTCGGATCGCCGGTGATGATCATCCGCGAGCCCTCGCCGAGCCGGGTCAGGAACATCTTCATCTGCACCGAGGTCGCGTTCTGCGCCTCGTCGAGCAGCACCACGGCGTTGCTCAGCGTGCGCCCGCGCATGAAGGCGAGCGGCGCGATCTCGATCATGCCGGTCTGCAGCGCGCGCTCGACATGGCGCGGCTCCATGAAGTCGTTCAGGGCGTCGTAGATCGGGCGGAGATACGGATCGACCTTCTCGCGCATGTCGCCGGGCAGGAAGCCGAGCCGTTCGCCGGCCTCGACCGCCGGGCGCGACAGGATCATGCGCTCGACCACGCCCTGCTCGATCAGCGAGACGGCGTGGCCGACCGCGAGCCAGGTCTTGCCGGTGCCGGCCGGCCCTTCCGCCAGCACGAGTTCGTTGCGCTTGAGCTGGCGCAGATAGGCGTCCTGCGCCGCGTTGCGCGCCCTTACAGGGCCGCGCTTTCTGGTGACGATCGCGTCGAACGAGGATTTGCCGGCGTTCTCGGCCGGGAACAGCGAACGCTGGACATTGCTCTCCTCGATCGCGCCGTCGACCTCGCCGAGCGTCACGGACGCGCCGGCCTTGGCCCGCGCATAGAGCGTCTTCAGCACGCGGCCGGCCTGCTCGGCGGTCTCGCGCGGCCCCCGGATCGTGACATGGTTGCCGTTGGGGTTGACCACGACGCCGAGACGGCGCTCGAGATGGGCGAGGTTCTGGTCGTACTGGCCGAAGACGAGGCTGGCGAGCCGGTTGTCGTCGAAGGCGAGCACCACCTCCGTCGCCGGCAAGCCGTCCCGCGTCAGGGTCTCGGCGCGCGGCTGCGTCGTCTCGCGCCGCGCGCCGCGGTCGGGCCGCGGGTTCGCCTGATCAGCCTGTGCCAAAAGCATCGTCTCCCCGGCTTTGGTCCTGCCGCGGCGCGGTTGCCGCCTCGAATCGCGCTCGAGCATAACCGAACGCGACGGTTTCAGCCTGATGACAGGCGCGTCGCGCGCTGTCCCCGGGGCGGATCGCGCTCACGCGGCCAGGTCCCCCGCCCGCAGGCTGCGCCCGAACAGCGAGTTCGAGCCGGCGCGCTCGATCCGGACCGGAACGCATTCGCCGATCCGGTGTGCGCCGCCCTCGATCTGGACCGCCTGCAGCCATGGCGTCCTGCCGGCGAGCTGGCCCGGGTGACGGCCGGCGCGCTCCAGCAGCACCTCGACCACGCGCCCGACCATGGCGTGGTTGAAGGCCTGCCGGTGATGCTCGATCCGGGCCTGAAGCCGGTGCAGGCGCGCGCTGACGATCTCGGGCGCGAGCTGGTCCTTGCGCTCGGCGGCCGGCGTGCCGGGGCGCGGCGAATAGGCGAAGGAATAGCTCGAGGCAAAGCCGATCTCGTCGACCAGCGCGATCGTCTCCTCGAACTCGGCCTCGCTCTCGCCGGGAAACCCGACGATGAAATCCGACGACAGGGCGATGTCGGGCCGCGCCGCCCGGATTCTCGCGACCAGCCGGCGATAATCTTCGGCGCTGTGTCCGCGGTTCATGGCGGTCAGGATCCGGTCCGACCCGGCCTGGACCGGCAGATGCAGGAACGGCATCAGCTGCGGCAGGTCGCGATGCGCGGCGATCAGGTCCTCGCCCATGTCGCGCGGATGGCTCGTCGTGTAGCGGATGCGTCGGACGCCCTCGATCCCGCCGACCGCGCCGGCCAGCCGGGCGAGACTCCAGGCGCCGCCATCCGGCCCCTCGCCGTGATAGGCGTTGACGTTCTGGCCGATCAGCGTGACGTCCTGCACGCCGGCCCGCGCCAGCCGTTCGATCTCGGCGAGAACCTGCACGACTGGCCGCGAGAACTCCGCACCGCGCGTGTAGGGTACGACGCAGAAGGCGCAGAACTTGTCGCAGCCTTCCTGCACCGTGACGAAGGCGGACAGGCCCCGCGCCGCGATCGCGGCCGGCTTCGGGGCCGGCAGATGCCCGAACTTGTCGTCGACCGGCAGATCGGTGTCGACGACGCGCCGGCGCCGGGCCTCCTCGAGCAGGGCCGGCAGCCGGTGATAGGCCTGCGGTCCGACGACGAGGTCGACGGCCGGCTGGCGGCGCTGGATTTCCGCGCCCTCCGCCTGGGCGACGCAGCCGGCCACGACGATCCGCGTGTCCTGCCCGGCGGCCTTCCGGCTGGTCTTGAGGTCGCGCAGCTTGCCGAGCTCGGTATAGACCTTCTGCACGGCGCGGGCGCGGATATGGCAGGTGTTGAGCAGGATCAGGTCGGCGCCCTCGGGCGTCGGCGTCTCGGAATAGCCCTGCTCGCTCAGGAGATCGGCCATGCGCTGCCCGTCATAGACGTTCATCTGGCAGCCGAAGGACTTGATGTGGACGGTCTTCATCGCGGCGAATTGAACACTCCCGACCGTCTCCTTAACGCGGATCGCGCGCCGTGGGAACGGCTGCCCGGCGCAAAGCGGCATCCGGGCCAGACGGCGCGGCGCCGCCGGATCACGATGCCGCCGGCCGGCCGCTCAGCGCCTCCTGCCGCGCTTTCCGGATGGCGTCCTGCGCCGCCTGCGTCGCCTGCTTGCGCGAGATCTGCTTGCCCGAGGCCTGATCGCCCGGACCTTGACCGCCCATGGCGATCGGCGTGCCCCAGGCGAGCTCGACGTCGATCGCCCCGATCGCCAGCATCGCCTTCAGATGGGGCGCGAGTTCGGTGTCGCCGTACCAGGCGAGCAGCGCCCGGTCGGCCCGGCCGCCCGGCATGCCGTGAAAGCCGGTATAGGTCACCGCCAGCGGCCAGATCGTGACCTCGCCGCCGTTCCGGCCGAGCGCCTCGTGCGCCGCCCCCAGCAGCGCCGAGCGCATCGGCAGCACGCGGGTGCCGTCGCCGGTCGTGCCCTCGGCGAAGAGCACCACGCTTTCGCCGGCCGAGAGCCGCTGGCCCATGCGGGCCGCGACGTCGCCGGTGGCGGCGCGGCGCGCGCGATCGACGAAGACGGTGCGCTGCAGCTTCGCCAGCAGGCCGACCACCGGCCAGGCGGCGACCTCGGATTTCGCCACGAAGCTCAGCGGCCGCTGCGCCCCGATCACGGAAATATCGAGCCAGGAGACATGGTTGGCGACGATCAGCCCGCCCGCGCCCGGTGGCGGCGGCGCGCCCTTCACCCGCGTGCGCACGCCGAGGCAGCGGCAGACGATGCGGTGATAGAGCCGCGGGATCGTCGCGCTGCGCAACGGCCGGAGCCGGAAGATGAGGAGTTGCGCCGGCAGCAGCGCCAGCGTGCAAAGGGCGAGCGCGGCGAGCCGCAGAACGGCGCCGGGGCCAAATCCGCTCATGCCGGTCCAACCGCTCCGCTCATGCCGGTCCAACCGCTCCGCTCATGCCGGTTCAACCGCTCCGCTCATGCCGGTCCAACCGCTCCGCTCATGCCAGATCGAGCCGCATGGTCACCGCGCCGGCGCGGCCGCCGTCCGGCTTCGGGTAATAGCCCTTGCGCCGGCCGACCTCGCGAAAACCGAAACGCCGGTAGAGGCGATCGGCCGCCGCATTGTTCTCCTCGACCTCGAGATAGACATGCGCGACGCCCCGCCCGGCGAGTTGCCCGAGATGGCTCGCCAGCAGGGAGCGGCCGAGGCCGTCGCCGCGGCGCGCCCGCGTCACCACGATGCTCAGGATCTCGGCCTCGTCGGCTGCGAGGCGGCTGATGACGAAACCGGCCGGATGGGGCGAACCGCCGCCGAAGACGCCGTCGGCGACGACGGCCGGGTCCGCCAGCAGCGCGGCGCATTCCCCGGGCTCCCAGCCGCGCGCGAAGCCGCCCTGATGATGCAGCGCCGCGACGTGACGGGAGTGGCGGACATCGAGCGGGCCGGTGCGGGCCGGGCCGGAATCGGGTCGCAGCAGTTTTCGCAGCCAGTCCATCGCTGCTTGATGGCACAGAAGGGCCGGCTGGCAAGCCCCGAATGGGCTGGCGCGGCCGATCACCGGCGCGGCAGGCGGGCGCGGTCCTGCGGCGTGGTCTCCGGCGCTTTCAGATAGAGCGGGCGCGGGGGAGCGCTTTGCGGATCGGCGATCAGGCCGAGCCGGGCGACCCAGGCGATGTCGGGCGCCTTGCGTTCATCGATCACCAGCGCGTCGAGCCCGATCGCCCAGGCCTCGTTGGCGATGGCCGCCGCGGCCGAGCCGACGAGGCTGACCGGCCCGGCCCCGATCGCGCGGGCGGCGTCGCGATGGCTGACCTGCCGGATCGAGACCAGCGGCCGGCCCTGGCCGTTCAGCTCCTGGAACCAGACCTGCCCGTGGCGTGCGTCGAGGGCCGCGGCGATGACGCGGCCCGTCTCGCGCCCGATCAGCGGCGCGGCGGTGGCCGCCAGCGTGGTGACGCCCACGGCCGGGATCTCGGCGGCGAAGGCGATCGCCAGCGCCGCCGCCACGCCGACGCGCAGGCCGGTGTAACTGCCCGGGCCGATCGTCACCGCGACCCG
>JAKFWE010000054.1 GCA_021732895.1 Allobosea sp.
GTGATGGAGCGCACCGATTGCTGAAGCCAGAGCAGCAGCGAGCGGCCGATCTGGGGTTCGCGTTCCGTGTTGAAGAAGAGCCGGATGCGGCCGCCCTCGAGCGCCTGCAGCGTGCCGCGCCCGACGGCCTGGAGGCGCAGCGAAAGCCTGGCCGAGGTGGGACGGTTCTCCGTCTCGACCTTGGCCACGGCGAACGGCAGGACATCGACCTGATAGCAGGTCCTGAAGCGGCAGGTGACGCCCTCGACCGGACGGGCGGCCAGCGTCGTGCCGGCGGCGACCCGGACGCTGGTCTGGCCGCTGCCGGGCGACGGCTCGAAGGCGACGACGCTGAGCGGCGGCACGGGCCGCAGATAATGCGGCCAGATCAGCCTGATGAGGCCGTGCACGAGCTCGGGCATCTCGTCTTCGAGCTTCTGGCGCAGCCGCGCGACCAGAAATGCGAAGCCTTCCAGCAGGCGCTCGACATCGGGATCGCTGGCCTCACGCGAGAGGAAGCCGGCGAGCTTGGGATTGGCGTTGGAGAACTCCTGCCCGAGCTCGCGCAGATAGGAGAGCTCGTCCTCGTAATAGGCGTTCAGCGACATGGCGTCAGCTCCGCACGCGCATCTGGCGGTCGCTGCCGAGCACCGTGTCGAAGCTCACCGCCTCGCCGCCGTCGCCGGCCTTCATCACGGCGCTGACGCTGAAGGCGAAGTCCCCCGGACGGTCGGCGACCGGCAGGGGCCTGACCACCACCTGCGAGAGCCGCGGCTCGAAGGTTTCGAGCTGCAGCTTCACTGCGCGCGCGATGGCCGGGATGGTCTCCGAGGCTTCGTTGGAAATGTCGTTGAGATCGGGCATGCCGTAATCGGGCCTCGTCTCGCAACAACCCTGTCGCGCGTTCAGGATCAGCCGGACATGGGTCAGCACGCTGTCGGAAAGCGCCCAGCGGTCCACCTCGCCTGCCGGCGCGACCTGGCCCTCGACGGCAGCCTCCAGACGTTCGAACAGCGTTCTTGAAAACATGATCCGGCCTTGCCGCCGTTGCCGCCGGCGGCGCCGAAACCCATCGCTGCGGACACGGCCTCGCGGCCGCCATCCGCAACCATGGAGCCTGCGCCCCGGCCTGGGGCCTCACTGCTTGTCGAGCTTGCCCTTCAGCGAGAGCGTGAAATCGGCTCCCATGTATTTGAAGTGCGGCACGACGGCCATCCCGACGCGATACCAGCCCGGCTCGCCCTCGACATCCTCGACCGTGATCTCGGCCTTGCGCAGCGGACGCCGCGAGCGCACCTCCGCGGACGGATTCTCCTGGTCGGCGACATACTGGCTGATCCACTTGCCCAGTTCGTCCTGCAGCTCGGCGCGGCTCTTCCAGGACCCGATGTTCTCGCGCTGGAGCACCTTGATGTAGTGCGCCAGTCGATTGATCATCATCATGTAGGGAAGCTGCGTGCCGAGCTTGTAGTTCAGCTCCGCCTGCTTCCCTTCCGGCGTGTTGCCGAAGTTCTTCGGCTTCTGCACGGAATTGGCCGAGAAGAACGCGGCGTTGTCGCTGCCCTTGCGCATGGTCAGCGCGATGAAGCCCTGCTCGGCCAGTTCATATTCGCGACGGTCGGTGACCAGCACCTCGGTCGGCACCTTGGACTGGACGCGGCCCATCGATTCATAGGTGTGGATCGGCAGGTTCTCGACCGCGCCGCCCGATTGCGGCCCGATGATGTTGGGGCACCAGCGATACTGGGCGAAGGACTCCGTCAGGCGGGTGGCGAAGGTGTAGGCCGCGTTGCCCCACAGATAGCGATCCGTGTCGCCGTCGGTCGTCTCCTGATAGTTGAACGACTTCACCGGCACGGTCTCGGGGCCGTAGGGCACGCGCAGCAGGAAGCGCGGCACGGTCAGGCCCATGTAGCGGGCGTCCTCGGTCTCGCGGAAGGCGTTCCACTTCGCGTATTTCGGCCCCTCGAAGATCGATTCGAGATCCTTGAGATTGGCGATGTCCTCGTATTTGTCGCAGCCGAACATCTTCGGCCCGGCCGAGGCGATCACCGGCGCATGCGAAATCGCGCCGACGCTCGACATGAACTGCATCAGCTTGACGTCCTGCGGACCGGCCGACATCTCGTAATTGGCGATGACCGCGCCGTAGGGCTTGCCGCCGAACTGGCCGAACTCGGCCGAATAGATGTGCTTGTAGAGCCCGGACTTGACCACCTCGGGGCTGTCCTCGAAATCGGCCAGCAGTTCGTCCTTCGAGGCGTTGAGCACCTCGATGCGGATGTTCTGACGGAAATCGGTGCGATCGACGACGAATTTGAGGCCGCGCCAGGCCGATTCGAGCTTCTGGAAGGATTCGTCGTGCAGGATCGTGTCGAGCTGCGCCGACATCTTCTGGTCGATCGTCGCGAGCATCTGGTCGATGACCGCGTTGTTGATCTTCTCGTCCTTGCGGGCCGGCTGCATCAGCTCGGCGATGAAGGCGGCGACGCCGCGCCGCGCGACGTCGTAGCCCTCGTCGCTCGGCGCCAGCTTGGTCTGGCCCAGAATCTGGTCGAGGATCGAGGCTTCCTCGTTGACCAGCGTGGCGCTGTCGGTCTGGAGTTGCGGATTGCTCATCGGTGCTGTCCTGCGGGTTCGCGCGTCAGGTGGTCTTGTCCGGCGCCGGGCCGGTCAATTCCTGGAGCAGACGTTCGCGCGCGCCCTCGTCCTCGAGCACGCTCTGGATCGCCTTGCGGAAGGCCGGCACGTTGCCGAGCGGCCCCTTCATCGCCACCAGCGCCTCGCGCAGCTCAAGCAGCTTGCGCAGTTCGGGAACCTGCCGGGCGACCTGTTCCGGCTCGAAATCCTTGAGCTTGTTGAAGGTCAGGCTGGCCTTGACGTCGGGCGCGTCGGCGCCGTCCTCGAGCTTGTTGGCGACGGAGAGGTCGAGCTTGAGCTCGTGACCTTTCAGGACGTCGTCGAAATTGTCCTTGTTGATGTCGGAGAGCGGGCGCTCCTCGACCGTCCGGTCGTCAGGACGGCCGGTGAAATCGCCGACCATGAGGAGCTTGAGCGGCAGCTCGACCTCCTCCTTGCTGTTGCCCGTCGCGGGCTTGAACTTGATGTTGACGCGCTCCTTGGGAGCAACCGAAACTTCCTTCGCCATCACAATCTCCCAGCTTCGACGTTAAAGGTTGATCAGCGCATGGCCCTTGCGGCAAGCCCAGGTCTTCGCGCGGACCATTCTTGGGCTTACCAAAGGAGCCGCATCGATTCGGCTATGGTCACTTGGCACGAAAAGGCGCAGCCGCGCCACTGAAACCGGCGATTCCAGCGAAGGCGACGGGCAAAACCGACTGCTGCGTTCGACGCCAAGGTCGAGACGCGCTTCGTGACGCGGCGACGACGGCGCCGTCATCGCAGCAACCTCGCGGCGGCCGCCAGATCCAGCCGGGCGAGACGCAGGCGGGTCTCCTCCAGCGCGGTCCTGCGACGGTCCTCGCTCATCAGGCGCGGCGCGTCGGCGTGACTGAGCGCGCGATAGCGCAGCTCCGCGACCTGCACCGCCAACGCCGGCTCCCAGGCCTCCAGATCGTGCGATTTCAGCATCGCCTCCAGATGGTCGAGCAGGGGCAGCGCCGCGGCGATCAACCCCACGTCGAGACAGAATTTCGCCTGCGCGATCTGGCGCAGCAGGCGCGCCCGACCGCTGATCTCGCCGCGCGTCAAGGCGGCCAGCCGCTCGATCGCGTCGCCCGCCCTGCCCTCGGCGACGAGCGCGCGCGCCTCGCCGATCAGGCGGTCGAGCCCGTCGCCCTCGCCCCCCGTCTCGCCGCCGCCCGCCGCGCCGCCTTGCTCGAGCCATGCCCGGGTCGCCGGATCGGCGAATGGCCGGCCGTCGGAAAAGCCGAGGTTGAGCAGATCGGGGAAGCGCGTCAGCAGGAGGCTCATCGCGCCGGTCACGGTGGCGCGGGCGTCGGCATGCTCGCCACCGAGCTCGCCGAGAATCTCGGCGCTGAGCCGATGGCCCTCGAGCCAGAACGGAGCGGTCCAGACCAGATCGTTCAGGGCGCGGAGCGCCTCGGCCTTCTGGCCCGCCTGCCGCTGCGCCGTCACCGCCGCGAGCTCCTCGACCGGCGGCATCGCGCCGGTCCTGCCGCCGTCATTGGGCGGCAACTGCCGAATCCGCCACCAGGAGGCGATGCGCGCGAGAAGATACGCGCGCGGGTCAGCGACGCTCTTGGCGATCAGGGCGGTCGAAAGGCCGCGCAGAATCTCGGGCAGTTGATCGATCGAGGCGACGTCCGCCAGACCGGCGGGAACGCCGCCTGGCGGCGCAGCGGACTGCGCAGCGGCAGGCGCCGCCGGCGGCGCGCTCGGCGCGGTCGCCTGAGAAGGGGCGGGAGCTGCCTCGGCGGCGGCGGCTGCGTCTTCGCGCGCCCTCGCCTGCGCCTCGGCCTCGGCGCGCTTCTGCGCCGCCTCCTCCAGCCCGCGCCGCGCCGTGTCGCGCAGCGGCCGGATCGCGCGCACCAGGTCGCCGAGCGCCACCTGCTCCTTGCGCAGCTTTTCCCCGCACAGCGCGTCGATCTCGCCGAGCGCGTCATAGGCGTAGATCGCGGCGTCCCAGTCGGCTTCCTCGACATCGCCCTCCAGCAGCGGCGTGGCGCGGCCGACGAGCCATTCCAGCGCGCCGACGCGAGCGCGTTCGCGCGCCACCGGCGGCTGCATGCCATCCCAGTGATCGGCGATCATGCCCTTCAGGAGGCCGAGCCCCACGGCGAGGCCGCGCAGTCGCTCCTCGCGGCACAGCGCATAGGCGACCCAGGCCCCGATCAGCAGATCCTTGCCGCGTTTTTCGATGATCGTGCTGCCCAGCGCGATCACGAGGCGCCAGTTGACCACGGCGGGACCATCGGTCTCCATGCGCCGCAGTTCCGACTCCAGCTCCTCGAATTCGGGCGCGCCGCGCGGATCCGCGCCGGCCGGAGCGTCGCCGGCAACAGGCGCCGCCCCGATCGGAATGCGGGGGTCGAACGGGGAAGCGTCGGTCTCCGACATGAACTCTAGCGCTGCATCGGATGTCGCGACGGCGAGCGCCGCGACATCGACCGGTTCTTACTCTAGCCGCAGTTTGTGACAGGCGTCAGCGGCAGATGTGAACGGACGTGCTTTTTTGGCCTGCCCGCCTCAGCGCATGGAGGGCCCGAACATCCATGCCGCGGCGGCCTGATCGAGCACCTTGACCTGAGCGGGATCGATGGCTTGGGGCGCGCC
>JAKFWE010000461.1 GCA_021732895.1 Allobosea sp.
GTGCTCGACGACGCCCGGCACGGCGTTCAGCGCGAGCGCCAGCGCCTCGGGCCTGGAAATCTCGCCGAGATGGGCATCGAGGATCCAGTGGCCGCCATCGGTGACGAGCGTGGCGCCCGAGCCATGGCGGCGAAGGACGAGTTCGCCCGCACAGCCCGCGCCGGCGACCGCCTGCGCCACGGCGCGACGCGTCGCCTCGAAACCGAAGGGGACGACCTCGATCGGCAGTGGAAAGCGGCCCAAGGTCGTGACGAGTTTGCCGTCGTCGGCGATGACGACCATGCGCCGCGACGCCGCCGCCACGATCTTCTCGCGCAGCAGCGCGGCGCCGCCGCCCTTGATCAGGCGCAGTTGCGCATCGATCTCGTCGGCCCCGTCGATCGTCAGGTCGAGCTCCGGCGTCTCGTCCAAGGTCGACATGGCGACGCCCAGCGCCTGCGCCTGCGCCTGCGTCGCTTCCGATGTCGCGACACAGAGCACCTCGAGGCCGGCGGCGACGCGCGCGCCCAGCAGATCGACGAAATGGCGCGCCGTCGAACCCGTGCCCAGCCCGAGCCGCATGCCCGGGCGAACGAGATCGAGCGCCCGGGCGGCCGCCTGCCGCTTCAGATCGTCCGAATTCATGCGCCGAGCCCGCCGAGGAGCATGTATTTGATCTCGACGAACTCATCCATGCCGTGGCGCGATCCCTCTCGCCCGAGGCCCGATTCCTTGACCCCGCCGAAGGGCGCGACCTCGGTGCCGAGGATCGCCGAATTGACGCCGACCATGCCGTATTCCAGCGCCGCCGAGACGCGGAAGGCGCGGGCGAGATCCCTCGTGTAGAAATAGCTGGCGAGTCCGAACGGCGTGTCGTTGGCCATGGCGACGACCTCGTCTTCGCTCTCGAAGCGATAGACCGGGGCGAGCGGACCGAAGGTCTCCTCGCGGGTGACCAGCATCCTGGTGGTGACGTTGGCCAGCACGGTCGGCTCGAAGAAGGTGCGCCCCAGCGCATGGCGCTTGCCGCCGACGACCACCCTGGCGCCGTTGGCCACGGCATCGGCGACATGGCGCTCGACCTTCTCGACGGCGCGCTGGTTGATCAGCGGGCCCTGCACGACGCCGACCTCGACGCCGTCGCCGACCTTCAGCTTCGCGACCTCGCCGGCGAATTTCGCCACGAAATCGTCATGGATGCCGGCCTGAACGAAGAGCCGGTTGGTGCAGACGCAGGTCTGACCCATGTTGCGGTATTTGGCGATGAGCGCGCCCTCGACCGCCTTGTCGAGATCGGCGTCGTCGAAGACGATGAAGGGCGCGTTGCCGCCGAGTTCGAGCCCGACGCGCTTCACCGTCGAGGCCGCCTGCTGCATCAGGAGCTTGCCGACCGGCGTCGAGCCGGTGAAGCCGACGAAGCGCACGGCCGGGTGCGAGGTCATGACCTCGCCGATCGCCCTGGCGTCGCCGGTGACGATGTTGAGCACGCCGGCCGGGAAGCCGGCGCGGATCGCGAGCTCCATCAGCGCCAGCGCGGTCAGCGGCGTGTCCGGCGCGGGCTTGACCACGAAGGTGCAGCCGGCGGCGAGGCCGGGCGCGCATTTGCGGGTGATCATCGCAGCGGGGAAGTTCCACGGCGTGATCGCGGCGCAGACGCCGATCGGCTGGCGATCGACGATGATGCGGGATTCCGGGAAGGGCGAGGGAATCGTCTCGCCGTAGATGCGCTTTGCCTCCTCGGCATAGAATTCGACGAAGGAGGCGGCGTAGACGACCTCGCCGCGCGCCTCGGTCAGGGGTTTGCCCTGCTCCGCCGTCATGATCGCCGCGAGATCGTCGCGGTTGGCCATGATCAGCTCGAACCATGCGCGCAGGATCGCCGAGCGCTGCCTCGCGGTCTTGCCCGCCCATGGCCTGAAGGCGCGCGACGCCGCCTCGACCGCGGCCGTCGTCTCGTCGGCGCCGAAGCGCGGCACCTTCGCCAGCACCGCGCCCGTGGCCGGGTTGTCGACCACGTCGACGCCCTCGCCCGTCCAGACGCCGTCGACATGGCACTGCGATTTCAGGAGCGAGGGATCGTTGAGCTTGAGCATGGCGGCCTCCGAAATGCGCTCGGGTTTCGCCCGGCGGTCTAGCACGGCCAAGCCGAGGGCGCCGACCGAAATCGCCGCATGCGCCGCTCTCCCGCCCGGACGGGGCGGCCGGTGGCCGGCGGCTGACCGCCAGCGCTCACCTCGCCTGCGGCGTGCAGACCACCTTGTCGTCGAAGACGTAGCAGATGCTCATTTCGCCGCTGCGCAGGTTGACCCGGAAGATGCCGCCCTCGCGCTCGTGCCGGGACGGCATCAGCGCATAGTCGCTGGGCGTCTGCGGCCCCGCGCCCTCGCCGGCCGGGAAGCAGATCGTCATGCCGACGCCGCCCTCGCGAAGCTGGAACTGGCACGCCCCGACCTCGCCGGAGGCGCGATCCACCCGGTAGAGACGGTTGAGATCGTTTTGCGGCGCCGGCGCGAAATCGAATGTCGCCGCGAATGCCGCGCCCGGCATGGCGACGGCCAGGAGAATGGCGGCGACGCGACGCCCTGCGTGATCGAGGCCCGGCGTCCGGCGATGCAGCGTTTTCGGCATGACGGCCTCATCCTCTCCGAATCGGACGGACGATAGCATCTCCGTTCGTGGTTTCGAGGCGCGATCGGCCGCCGCCGGCGCGCGCCTGCGCCGCCTTGCCAAGCGGCCGCCGAGCGGCTTCAAGCAGAGGCCAGCCGGAGAACGCCATGAGCCAGACAGAGACGCAGCCGCCTCCGGTCGTCGTGTTCGATCTCGACGGGACGCTGGCCGAAACCGCGCCCGACATCATGCGCACGCTCAACGTCATCCTGGAGCGCGAGGGACTGGCGGCGCTGCCGCTGGAACGGGCGCGCGAACTGGTCGGGGCCGGCGCGCGCGCCCTGATCGAGCGCGGATTTCGCGTCTCCGGCCGGCCGCTCGACGATGTCACGCTGGAACGGCTGTTCGAGGATTTCCTGCTGATCTACGCTGACGATGTCGCCTCCCACAGCCATCTCTTCGACGGCGTCGGCGAGGCGATGACGGCGCTTTCGGCCGAAGGCTTCCTGCTCGCGGTCTGCACCAACAAGCCGATCCTGCACACGCGGCTTATCCTCGACCATTTCGGCGTGACGGCGCGCTTCGCCGCCATCGCGGGGCGCGACAGCTTCCCCTATCACAAGCCCGATCCGCGCCACCTGACGATGACGATCGCCGCCGCGGGCGGCGATCCGGGGCGCGCCGTGATGATCGGCGATTCCCGCACCGACATCGAGACCGCGCGGGCGGCCGGCATCCCCTGCATCTGCGTCCCGTTCGGCTACACCGACGTGCCGATCGAGACGCTTTCGCCCGATCTCGTGATCGAGCATTTCGACGCCCTGCCCGGCGCGGTGCGGCAGGTGCTGCGCCTCGCCAGGGCGGATGAACCAGCACGCATTCTTGACGCGTCGGCGCCCGCCGACTAGGAGGAGGGCCGGTCCGGGCGACTAGCTCAGCGGTAGAGCACTCCCTTCACACGGGAGTGGTCACAGGTTCGATCCCTGTGTCGCCCACCATTCCTTCCCAGCAGCTTGGGCTGTCTGCTCCGGCGATCCGGCCAGATGCGTGCGTCGGCGGCGGCAGCGAGCCGCCGGCCTCCGCGGCGCCAACATGAGCGCTGTCGCGGGCGAAGCCGACATGGCCGCCGGTCGGGTACGGCCAGGTCATCGGCCTCGCGACCTCGACCGGGCGCAGGGAGGCGTGATCCGGTCTCGATGCGCGCAAGGTCGTCGTCAGTCAGCGTCATGCCTGATTTGGAGTTTGTGTATTTTAGTTGACAGATTTGGACCGATCGTGTATTCTGATACATATGATCAGGGTTGTCGAAACCGCTGAATTCGCCGACTGGCTGTCCGGCCTTCGCGATGCCGGCGCCCGCGCGCGGATCAACGTCAGGATCAACCGGGCGCGCGGCGGGACCCTCGGCGACGTGAAGTTCTTCGACGGGATCGGCGAAATGCGGATCGACTTTGGACCGGGTTACAGGGTCTATTTCGTCAAGCAGGGAGCCGGGATCGTCATTTTGCTTTGCGGCGGCGACAAACGTCGGCAATCCGCCGATATCGAGCGCGCGAAGCGACTTGCCAGGGAGGTCTGACCGATGCCCCTCGAAACCCGCGAATACGACGTCCAGAACTATCTGAAGACCCCCGAAGATCAGGCCGCCTACATCGAGGCGGCGCTGGAAACCGACGATCCGTCCTTCATCGCGCAGGCGCTTGGCGAGATCGCCAGGGCGCGCGGCGTCACTGCGTTCGCCGAGGAGGCCGGATTGAGCCGCGAGGCGATCTACAAGGGCTTCAAAAAGGGGGGAAATCCAACGCTGGAAACGCTGTCGAAGGCGACGCGCGTCCTTGGCCTGCGGCTATCTGTCGTGCCGGCCTGAGGTGACGCGCAGCGCGCGAGCGAGTCAAACTTCCTTCACACGGGAGTGGTCACAGGTTCGATCCCTGTGTCGCCCACCATCCTCCCTGCGTTTTCCGGCTGCCGATGCGCTTTGGCGCTTCCGCCCGGGAAAGTCCGGAGATCCCGCATGTCGCTTTGGCCGCGCCTGCTCGCCGTCCTCGGGCTCGGACTGGCCCTGCTCGGTCCGGCGGACCGGGCGACCGCCCAGGAGCCGGCTTCCTCCGGCATCGACAGCGCCCTGTGCGGCCTGATCGACGCCGCAGCACGCGACCACGACGTTCCCTCCGGCTTTCTGACCCGGCTGATCTTCCAGGAATCGAGCTTCCGCACCTCCGTCACAAGTCCGGCGGGCGCGCAGGGCGTCGCCCAGTTCATGCCCGGCACGGCGCGCGAGCGCGGCCTAGACGATCCGTTCGATCCCGAGCAGGCGGTGCCGCAGGCGGCGCGCTTCCTGGCCGAACTTCGCCAACGCTTCGGCAACTGGGGGCTGGCCGCGGCGGCCTATAATGGCGGCCCCGCGCGGGTCGCCGCCTGGCTCGCGGGACGCGGCGGGCTGTTTTCCGAGACGCAGGCCTATGTCGCGGCGATCACCGGGACGAGCGCGCAGGACTGGGCCGACGACGCGAAGGCCGACGACCGGATGCGCCCGCCGGCGCCCGGCGCGGCCACGGCTTGCCCGGCTACCGTCGCCGCGATCCGCGCCGGAGGCGGCGACAGGATCGCGTCCGTCGCAACGGCGCCGTTCG
>JAKFWE010000198.1 GCA_021732895.1 Allobosea sp.
GAGATCGCCCACAGGGCCGGCGGCAAGGTTGCGATCACCCTGTCGGATTCCTTCTGCGTCGATCGCTACCGCGACGAGTTTCTGGGCCTCGTACGCAACCGCATGGTCGACATCGTCTTCGCCAACTAGCATGAGTTGAAGAGCCTCTATCAGGCCCCGGCCTTCGAGGATGCGCTGGCGGCGCTGCGGGCGGAAAACATCCTCGCCGTCGTCACCCGCTCGGAGAAGGGCGCGCTCGCCGTGACGCCGGACGGCATCGTCGAGGAGCCGGTCTTCCCGGTCGAGCGCGTGGTCGACGCCACCGGCGCGGGCGATCTCTTCGCGGCCGGCTTCCTGTTCGGCCTGACCTCGAACCGCGAGGTCCGCGATTCGCTCAGGCTCGGGGCGCTGGCGGCGGCCGAGATCATCAGCCATGTCGGCGCGCGGCCGGATGTGAGCCTGAAGGTGCTGGCGGGGAATGAAGGGCTGCTGTGAGACGCCGCCGCCGCTTTCCTTCTCCCGGATGGGAGAAGGTGGCCCGGAGGGCCGGATGAGGGCCTGCCGGGGGAGAATCTGGCGCAACGGCTCCGTCTCGTTTCAATCACCAGCGGCGGTCCCTCACCCCTGCCCCTCTCACATCCGGGAGAGGGGTTCTTCCAGCGCCCGTCAATACAGCGTCGCCTTGACCCGCTCCGGCAGCGCCTTGTCGTAAGCCTCGCCGTCGAAGGTCTCGACCGTCTGGTTCTTCGCCGTGATGCCGCGGAGGATTTCGCCGGCGCTCGGCACGTCGCCCCTGGCGACATGGGCGGCCGGGTTCCAGAGGTCGGCGCGCACCACGGCGCGCGAACACTGGAAGTAGACCCGCTCGACATGCACGACGATAACGCAGGCCGGCAGCTTCCCGGCCATGTCGAACGACGCGCACAACCCCGGGTCGTCCGACAGCGTCGCGGTTCCGTTGACGCGCAATGTCTCGCCATAGCCGGGGATCAGGAAGAGCATTCCCACTCTCGGGTCGGACAGGATATTCTTCAACGAATCCAGACGGTTGTTGCCTCTTCGGTCGGGAATCAGCAGCGTTTTGGCGTCCCGGATGCGGACGAAGCCGGGCTTATCCCCGCGCGGCGAGCAATCCAGCCCGTCCGGACCGCTGGTCGCGAGCAGCATGAAGGGCGAGGCGGCGATCAACGCGCCGTAGTTCGCGTCGACATGGTCGATCTCCTTGGCGATGGAGGCGACGACGGGCGGGTTGGGGTAGAGCGCCGAGAGCGCGTCGAGGGAGGTGACGATGCACATTTAAGTTACGCTCCCTACCAGATGTCGTGGTGTTCTAACTTTGTCCACACTGTCAGTTGACTCAATTCGCGAGTCCCGACAGACTCTTAGCTATCGGAGAATCGAAGAGCCGCTCGGAGTTGCAATCCGAGCGGCTCGGGTCCGACAGCTTGGTCAACCGGGCAGGTCACCAAGCCGCGATAGTCGGGACAACCGAATCATATTCGGACGACGAATCACGCGTCAAGGCCTGTCCTTCTCTGCTGGTCAGAAGGACCAACCCATGTCGCTTTACACCACCACACGCTCCCCCATTGGCACAAAAGCACGCACCGGGGAGAAATGCCCCGAAAGCGGAGTCTGGAAAGTCGATGGTTATCCGACGACCACCGCTCCCATCGCAAAAGGCAATGTGATGCCTCCCTACGATGGCCGCGCGGTTACTTGGACACTCGTCCAGTACGCCTGAAAAACAAAAACGCCCCGCATCCTGCGATGCGGGGCGTCCTGATTCACGTGAAACGCAAGCGTCTCACACCCGGCTCGAGCCTCACTCGGCCGATTGCTTCTCGCGGCTCTTCTCGGCCTCACGGGCGGCCTTCAGCTTCTCGGTCAAATCCTCGCCGGTCTCCTGGTCGACGACCTTCATCGAGAGACGGATCTTGCCGCGGTCGTCCTGGCCGAGGAACTTGACCTTGACCTTGTCGCCTTCCTTGACGACGTCTGAGACCTTCTGGACGCGGTTGGCGGCCAGTTCGGAGATGTGGACGAGGCCGTCCTTGGCCCCGAAGAAGTTCACGAAGGCGCCGAATTCCATGATCTTCACCACGGTGCCGTCATAGATCATGCCCGGCTCGGCTTCCGAGACGATCGACTTGATCCATTTGATCGCGGCTTCGATCGACTTGCCGTCGGCGGAGGCGATCTTGATCGTGCCGTCGTCCTCGATGTTGACCTTCGCGCCGGTCTTCTCGACGATTTCGCGGATGACCTTGCCGCCCGAACCGATGACTTCGCGGATCTTGTCGACCGGGATCTTCATCGTCTCGATGCGCGGGGCGTATTCGCCGAGTTGGCCGCGCGAGGTCGAGAGCGCCTTGTTCATCTCGCCGAGGATGGTGTCGCGGCCGCCCTTGGCCTGGTCGAGGGCGACCCTCATGATCTCCTCGGTGATGCCGGCGATCTTGATGTCCATCTGGAGCGAGGTGATGCCATCTGCAGTCCCCGCGACCTTGAAGTCCATGTCGCCGAGATGGTCCTCGTCGCCGAGGATGTCGGAGAGCACCGCGAAGCGCTCGCCTTCCAGGATCAGACCCATGGCGATGCCAGCGACCGGCGCCTTCAGCGGCACGCCGGCGTCCATCAGGGCGAGCGAGGTGCCGCAGACGGTGGCCATCGAGGAGGAGCCGTTCGACTCGGTGATCTCCGAGACGACGCGGATCGTGTAGGGGAACTCGGACTTCGCCGGCAGCATCGGCCTAATCGCGCGCCAGGCGAGCTTGCCATGGCCGATCTCGCGGCGGCCGGGCGAACCCATGCGGCCGGCCTCGCCCACCGAATAGGGGGGGAAGTTGTAGTGCAGCAGGAAGGTCTCCTTGTAGGTGCCCTCCAGCGAGTCGATGAACTGTTCGTCGTCGCCTGTGCCCAGCGTGGTCACGACCAGCGCCTGCGTCTCGCCGCGGGTGAACAGCGCCGAGCCATGGGTGCGCGGCAGGATGCCGGCTTCCGAAACGATCTTGCGCACGGTCTTCAGGTCGCGCCCGTCGATCCGGACGCCGTCGTCGAGGATCATCCAGCGCACGACCTTGGCCTGCGCCTCCTTGAACTGCCCGCCGACCTGCTCCTTGGTGAAGGTGGTCTTGCCGTCCGGCGTCTCCGAGATCAGCGCGGCGACCTTGGCCTTGGCGGCGTCCAGCGCCTTGTAGCGCTCGGCCTTGGTGCGGATCTGGTAGGCGGCGCGGATATCCTTGTCGACCAGCTTGAGCACGGCGTCGAGCACGACCGAATTATCGGCCGGAACGTAATCGCGCGGCTCCTTGGCGGCCTTCTCGGCCAGGCGGATGATCGCGTCGATCACTGGCTGGAAGTGCTTGTGGCCGAACATCACGGCGCCGAGCATGACCTCCTCGGAAAGCTGCTTGGCTTCCGACTCGACCATCAGCACGGCGTCGGGCGTGCCGGCGACGACGAGGTCGAGCTGCGAGTCCTTGACCTCGTCGACCAGCGGGTTGAGCTTATAGGCGCCGTCGACATAGCCGACGCGGGCAGCCCCGATCGGGCCCATGAAAGGCACGCCGGACAGGGTCAGCGCAGCCGAGGTCGCGACCATCGCGACGATGTCGGGGTCGTTCTCGAGGTCATGCTGCAGCACGGTGCAGACGATCTGCGTCTCGTTGCGGTAACCCTCGACGAAGAGCGGCCGGATCGGCCGGTCGATCAGGCGCGAGACCAGCGTCTCCTTCTCGGTCGGGCGGCCTTCGCGCTTGAAATAGCCGCCGGGAATGCGGCCGGCTGCGAAGGTCTTCTCCTGGTAGTTCACGGTCAGCGGGAAGAAGTCGATCCCGGCCTTGGGCGTCTTGGCGGAGACGACGGTCGCGAGCACGACGGTCTCGCCATAGGTGGCCAGCACGGCTGCGTCGGCCTGGCGGGCGATCTTGCCGGTTTCGAGCACGAGCTTGCGCCCGCCCCAGATCAGTTCCTCGGTCTGTACATCGAACATGGATTTGTCTTTCGGATCGGATGCGACCCGCCTTGCGTGCCTGGCCCATGGGCAAGACGGCGAAGCGCTCGGAATTCGGCTGAAGCAGCGCCCGAGCGCTCGGCGATCCTGCCATGGGCGTCTGGAACGCCGGGCGGGTCTTGCGGTCGGCCGCCCCATGCGACCGGCCGCGAGAGAACGGGGCGAGGCGCGTCATTGCGCCGGGAGCCCCGAAGCGAAGCCGCCCGGAGCATGACTGCACCGGGCGGAAGCGTCGATCAGCGGCGGATGCCGAGCTTCTCGATCAGGCTCTTGTAGCGCGGCTCGCTCTTGCTCTTGAGATAGTCGAGCAGCGAACGGCGCAGCGAGACCATCTTGAGCAGGCCGCGGCGCGAATGATTGTCCTTGACGTGGGACTTGAAGTGGCCGGTCAGGTTGTTGATGCGCTCCGTCAGGATCGCGACCTGGACTTCCGGCGAGCCGGTGTCGTTCGGCTTCGTGGCGTGTTCCTTCATGAGCGCTGTCTTGCGCTCGGCAGTGATCGACATCGTGTGATCCTTCGGTTGGCTGTTGATCTGGCGGGCCGGGCCGGGATGTCGTCCAGCAAGGTCCGAAACGCGCGAAGGCCTTCCATCGCGGAAAGGCTGCGCAGCCGGCGCCGGGCGCCGGTTGCGGCGGATATACACGAAATCGCGGCGATGGCTAGCGCCGCGCCGACGAAGCTATCGCCGTTCGTCATTCCGGGGCTTCGCGCAGCGAAGAGCCCGGAACCCATGAACATCGGTCACCCCGGATGAAGCGACGCCGGTCGGCGCCGATCTGGAGCAGACCCTGCGGTCATGGGTTCCGGGCTCGACCCTTCGGGTCGCCCCGGAACGACGGCGCAGCGTGCTCTTGCCGCCCGGCTCAGAACTCCTCCCAACCGGCGTCGCTGGCGCGTCCGTTGGCGGCTTTGCGGGCCGGGGGCGGCGCGTGGCGGGCTTGGGCCGTCTGCGGCCTGGCCTCGGGCGCGGCCTGGGCCTTCGTCTGGGCGAAGGCGGCCTCGGCGAGCTTGCGCAGGCGCTCGGGCTCGGAGCCCTGGCCGGCGGCGGCGGCCGCGTGGTCGGCGGCGCGCAGCGTCGGCGGGGCGTAGGACGCGGCCGGCCGGCCGGCGCGGGCCGGGGCCTGGGCCGGCGCGTGGGCCGGCGCGCGCTCCTGCGCCTCATGGCCGGTGCGGAAGGCGGCGACGAGCGCGTTGAGCCCGGCGATGCGGTCGGTCA